>NZ_JAFCWC010000008.1:0-136219 GCF_049897365.1 Brevundimonas sp. DC300-4 | reverse complement strand
GGTCCGGCAAGATCATGCGGCGGATCCTCAGAAAGATCGCCGAGAACGATCTGGGGTCGCTGGGGGATACGTCGACCCTGGCGGACCCGTCGGTGGTCGATGATCTGGTGAAGAACCGGGGTGGGTAGGCCGCTTCCATCGAACCCGGCGAGGGTCCAACGTCGGCCTCAATCCGGAGCGTCTCATTGACCGCCATCGACACCCTTTACCGCCAACGCCTGATGAGCCCGGCCGATGCTGCCGACCTGATCCCCTCGGGCGCCAGGATTGCCATGGCCCTGGGCGTCGGCCAGCCGCCCGCCCTGCTGAAAGCGCTCGCGGACCGTGCCGAGGCCGGACAGGTCGACGATCTTCGCCTCTACTATCTGCTGTCGACCTCGATCGCGGGCGACACCGTCCTTCGCTACGAGCTCATGGATCGCATCCATCCGTGCAGCCTGTTCCACAGCGCCATCGAGCGCCGTCTGGATGCGCGGGCGCGCGAAGACGGTCGCCCGTCGGTGGTGCAGTTCATCCCGACCGGGTTCCAGCAAACACCCCGTGTGCTGTGCCAGGAGATCGGGGTTGACACCCTGATCGCCACGGTCTCGCCGATGGACGCCGACGGCAACTTCTCTTTCGGCACCAATACCGACTACGCGCAGCCCGTTTCCAAAACGGCGAAACGCGTCATCCTTGAGGTCAATCCGCACATGCCGCGCGTGTTCGGCGACTGCACGGTCCATGTCTCGCAGGTCACCGCTCTGGTCGAGAACGCCGTCGCGCTGCTGGAAGTCGCCAAAGCCGCGCCGCAACCGGCCGACACGGTCATCGGCGGGCTCATCGCCGGTCTCGTCGAGAACGGCGCGACGCTTCAGATGGGCATCGGCGCCCTGCCGGACGCGGTCTGCGCCGCCCTCAAGGATCACACGGACCTGGGCATCCACACAGAGATGCTGACGCCGGGACTGGTCGAGCTGATGAAGGCCGGCGTCGTCACCAATGCGAGGAAGACCCTGCATCCGGGCAAGTCCGTCTTCGCCTTCTGCATGGGTGATCGATCGACCTACGAATACCTCGACCAGAACCCGGCCCTGGAGGCCCATCCTGTTTCGTACGTCAACGATGTCCATGTCATCGGGCGGAACGAACGGATGGTCTCGGTCAATGCGACGCTGGAGATCGATTTGGACGGGGCCTGCTGTTCCGAGCACCTGAACGGCCACCAGTTCACCGGATCGGGCGGCCAGCTCGACTTCGTGCGCGGCGCCTATCTCTCGAAAGGCGGCCTGTCGATCATCGCCTGTCACGCGACCGCCAGGGGCGGCGCCGTGTCGCGTATCGTCCCACGGCTCTCGGGTCCGGTGACGACACCCCGCAATGACGTGCACATGGTCGTCACCGAATATGGCGTCGCCAATCTCAAGGGACTGAGCACGTCCGAGCGCGCTCGCGCCATCATATGCCTCGCCGCGCCGCAGTTCCGCGACGAACTGACTTCCCGTGCGAACGAGATGGGTGGGCCTCGCTAGAGGCGGATATTTCCAATGACCGAGAGGGCTCGGAGGCGGCAGGGCCCCGCGAACGGTGCTGACAGGTTAACCCCGCCAAGGCGAAAGCCGCCCGACGTCGGCCCTTCAGTTGCGTCATCGCCTGAAATGCTGCATCTGCACGGTCGTCATCAGGACCCGGCGACGGGTGGCTACCCCGGGCGCCGATCCCTCGGGAAACGAGAACGACGCATCGCCGCGGGCGAGCCGTTCCCAACGACAGACTGAATTGCATGACCCTTATCGCATCGGCGCGCCAGCAATGGCTCGCCAACCCTCGCCGTGATCTGCTGGCGGGCACCGTCGTGGCGCTCGCCCTGATCCCCGAGGCGATTGCCTTCTCCATCATCGCCGGCGTCGACCCCGCCGTCGGCCTCTACGCCAGCGTCGTCATCGCCGTGACCATCGCCTTCGTCGGCGGGCGCCCCGCCATGATCTCGGCGGCGACCGGGGCGATGGCCCTGCTGATGGTCGGTCTCGTGCGTGACCACGGCATCGAGTTCCTCTTTGCCGCCTCCCTGCTGACCGGTGTGTTCCAGATCATCGTCGGTATCTTCAAGCTGGGGCGGTACATCAAATTCGTGTCGCGCAGCGTCATGACAGGCTTCGTCAACTCGCTCGCGATTCTGATCTTCCTGGCGCAGATGCCGGAGCTGATCGGCGCCAACTGGCAGACCTTCGCCCTTGTCGGCGCAGGACTGGCGATCATCTACGGCTTTCCACTGATCACCAAGGCAGTGCCCGCCCCGCTGATCGCCATCGTGGCCCTGAGCGTCTTCGTGGTCGTCACCGGCGTGGATGTCCGCACCGTCGGCGACATGGGTCAACTGCCTTCGACCCTGCCGGTGTTCCATATCGCCAATGTGCCCCTCACCTGGGAAACGCTGCTGATCATCGCGCCGGTGTCCGCGACGCTGGCCTTCGTCGGCCTGCTGGAAAGCCTGCTCACCGCCAACCTGCTCGACGACATCACCGACACGCCTTCGGACAAGGACAGGGAGACGCGCGGCCAGGGCATCGCCAACATCGCTTCGTCGCTGTTCGGGGGCATGGCGGGCTGCGCCATGATCGGCCAGTCGATCATCAACGTGACCTCTGGCGCGCGAGGGCGGCTTTCGACGCTGTGGGCAGGGCTGTTCCTGCTGTTTCTCATTCTCGTGCTGGGGCCGTGGGTCGCGCAGATCCCCATGGCCGCCCTGGTCGCCGTCATGATCATGGTCTCGATCGGAACCTTCGACTGGGGGTCCGTGCTGAAGCTCAGCTCCACCCCATTCCAGTCCTCGATCGTCATGATCGCGACCACAGCCACGGTGGTGGCGACCCACGACCTGTCCAAGGGCGTGGTCCTCGGCGTTATCCTCTCCGCCGTCTTCTTCATGCGCAAGGTCGGCAAGACTGTGGTCGTCCAGGAGATCGAGACGCCGGAGGACGGCCGACTTCGGTACCGCGTGACCGGCAATCTGTTCTTCGCATCCGCCGATGTCTTCGCCGCCGCCTTCGAACATCATGGCCATCCGACGCGGGTCGAGATCGACATGACCGACGCCCATCTGTGGGACCTGACCGGCGTCGCCGCCGTGGACAAGGTCGTCTTCCGCTACCGCCGCCAGGGGACAGACGTGGAGGTGATCGGCATGAATGCCGCCGGCCGGACTCTGGTCGACCGCGTCGGCCGTCACGACAAAGCCCATCTGCCGGTCGGCGTCTCACATTGATGGCCGTGCCGCAGCGCCCCGGCGCCTTGCGAGATCGCGGTGGGCGATACCGAACCGTCACCGGCCGCGATCGAGATCCAGCCTGGCTGTGACGAGCGTCAGCGTCGCCATGATGAGCACCGCTCCGAGAAGGGCGTGGACCCCAAAGCTTCTGTACGCCAGCGCGCCCGTGACAGCGCCGGTCAGAAGGCCAAGCCAAAGCAACAGGAACGGCGCCCAGCCCAGGGGATCGCCGCCCAGAAGCGCGGCCGTGAGCCGCTTGCCGAGTTTCACCAGTGTTCCGGTCATATAGGTCAGGCCAATCCTGACCTCGCCATCCTCGGCAAAGACCGTGTTTTCCGCGCCCATGGCCAGCACCATCGGGATCACCGCCAGAACACCGGCGCCGAGCATGTGAGCGAGCAAGGCCGTGGCCAGCAAGACCGTGACCAGGCCGAGGACGGCTGGGCGACGACGGGCCTTGGCGATACGACCGGTGAGTGCGCCCAGCATCACCCCGATTACGAAGGTTGCCAGCAGCACGGCTGCGAAACCCGCCGTGGACGATCCGTCTGCAAGACCGATCCCCAATCTGGTGGAGTTTCCGCTCATGAACGAGACGAAGAAGCCGCCCGTCATCAGGAAGCCGATCGAGTCGACATAGCCCGCGACGCACGAAAAGCACGCGGCGAGAACCCGGACCCGGCGGTCGTACTGCATCATCGGGGAGGCTCTCCGCTGGGCATGAGACTTATCCCTCGACCAAACAACAAGAAATCTGACAACGGCGCTTGCACATTTTATAAATTATAAGTGATACACAAGATATCATAACATAGTGCTTTGCCTGCAAGGTTGATGCGCAAACGGCTGGGGATTGACGCACATGATCGTGGTCCACGAGGTCAACGATGGCGGGCATTCGATCCGCGTTACGGAATCACTGAGGGATGGCGCCCGCCGCTATTTCGATGGTCCAGCCCTTTATACGGAGGTCGACGTCAACGGCGAGAACCGTCTTGGCTACATCGCCGCGATGGAGCGGCAGATGACCGGTGCATCGAGCCTGCTGCTTCTTGGAACCGCCGGGGGCGCTCTGGCCACCCGCTTCAGCCGGGCAGGACGGGCGGTCACGGCGATCGACAACCGCGCGACGGTTTTCGAGATCGCTCGGAACTGGTTTCATATGCCCGACGAGGTCGAGTGCATATGCGCCGACGCGGTCGATTTCCTGCGTTCGAACACGCGTCGCTGGGATGCCGTCGCCGTGGACATCTTCCGTGGGACCGAGATTCCCGACTCCATGTTCGCCGCCGAGGTTGGCGAGGCCTTGCGGCGAGCCGTTGCGCCCGCCGGCGTCGTGGTCTGGAATGTAGCCGACAGTCAGAACGCCTGGCCCGTCTATGTCATCAGACGGATCATGCGCGTCGCCGGATTCGTGCCTAAGGTCGTCCCGGTCCTGGATATGGACATCGGCAACACTCTGGTCGTTTGCCGTGCCGACATCGCACCCCCGTCGCCCACGGTCGGCGGGTCCCGGCCAGGTCTCGGATCGCCATCGGCTAATCACGTTCCAGAAGTCGCACGCCTCGCCCGGAACCTTCGCTCCGTCCTCCAGCCGCAATCAACTCTACCCCGGCCTCGTTCAGCGCATTGATCACCTTCTCCAGACTGTCGACGACAGCCCGCACGACACCCGCGCTCGCCTCCATGCGCTGAATTGTCGGGAGCGACAGTTGCGCCAGGCGAGCGAGTTCCTTCTGGTCGATACCGAGAAGCGCGCGGGCGGCCTTCATCTGAGAACCTGTGATCATGGGTCGGTCTATAATGATGTGTGGAGCATCATCAACCGGATCATGCCGGCCGGGCGGACGCGGATCGCACCGTCACGCCGCCGTCGATGACCATGTCTCTCCACTCGTGCCTCATCTGGCCGATGCCAGTCCTCGACATGTCGAGACCGGCGCTGGCCCACCCCGGGGCCTGCTTCAAAAGGCTCTTGACGGATTCCAGCGCCGAGGGACCATCAAAGTTCAGAACCATCCGGTCGTGCCAGGCCGTGATGATCAAAGTCGTCGGCGTGGCGCGCTCGACCTCGACTTCGCGTGAAATGGGGATTGCGGACAGGCCGGTGTCCGGGTCGAGGAAGATGATCCGCCAGTTTGTGACGAGCGCCAGCCCGGGTCGGCAGACTGACCCATAGTCGCGAGACACGGCATAGCCCTCGAACAGCAGTTCGTCGGCCAGCAGTTTCACTGCCTGCTTCATGTCCATCAGCCGGCGCGTGATTTCCACGATGTCACCCTCATGAGAGATAGAAAAGTCGATATCCTAGATATCGATACTGATGTTTAGACCCTCGGCCTCACGAGGTGCAAGCGCGCTCCGGGTCGGTCTCGCCCCCGGGCTGGAGATCGACCTGCGCCATTGGGAAATGTGATGTAAAATATCATCAGTGATGCTTGAAACATCATTATAAGAGGCACATATGTCTCCTCGCGGGATCAAACCGCTTTCCGGTGTGGAGCGTCTGTCGTGAAGAGTCCCAATCCTTTTTTCGCGGGGGCAAGGTGCAGGTGCCCGCGGTGTGGAACAGGAGCGATCTTCTCCGGATTCCTGACGATACGGCCAAACTGCACCGTATGTGGACTCGACCTCGCCAAGGCTGATCCGGGCGATGGCCCCGTCGTTTTCATCCTCCTGAGCGTCGGCGCGATCGGCTGCTTCGGGTTGTTGTTCACCGAGATGACGTTTCACCCCCCCGCCTGGCTGGAACTCGCTTTCTGGCTGCCCATGATGGCGATCCTCAGCCTGGGCGCGCTGAGGCCGTTCAAGGCCATCATGATCGCGCTTCAATTCCAGAATGCCGCCTCCCAGGCGCAGAACGACGAGACCGGGGATGTCTGACGCCCGGACAAACAGCCTGTCCTTTCGCCATCCGGACCGTCGCTGGGGTCCGGACCAATGATTTCGGGGAGTCAGGTTCGTGCGGCCCGAGCACTGCTCGGCATCGATCAGAAACAACTCGCCAGTCTTGCGGGCCTGTCGCTCCCGACGGTCCAGCGGATGGAGCGATCCGAGGGGTCCGTGAGGGTCATCGTCGATAGCCTGGAGAAGGTGCTGCAAGCCTTCGCCATCGCGGGTGTCGAACTGATAGCCGACGGGTCTCCGAGCGCCGGGCGAGGCATCGGGGTGCGTCTGATCCTGCGCAACCAGAAAGCCCTGGCCGACACGCGATCATCAACCAACACTTCCCTGGCATCTCTGGACGCTCCCGATTCCGCCGAGAGTGCGGGTTGTGGGGCTTGCTCGCCGGAACGGCTAGTATGACCGACGACGCGCCAGTCAGACGCAGCCCCTTCGCCGGCCTCAAGCGCGGGGCTCGGGGTCAATGCCCAAACTGCGGGAAGGGCCGGCTTTTCCGCGCGTACCTGAAGATCCGGCCGATCTGCGAGATCTGTGGTCATGACAACGGCCAGTATCCTGCCGACGACGCGCCACCGTATTTCACCATCCTGATGGTAGGACATCTCGTGGTCGGTCCGTTGCTGGCCTTCCACGTCATCTTCACCTGGCCGCCCGGGCTCGTGCTTGCCGTTCTACTGCCCAGCCTGACCGCCCTGATGCTGTTCATGTTGCCGATCGTTAAGGGCGCCGTGGTCGGCGTTCTTTGGGGCGTGGCCAAGCCCGCCCCCTGAAAGAGTCCCCGCCATGACGCCTCAAGACCGCCGCGCGCGCGCCGACCAGGAAGCGCTCGATTTCCACCGTTGCCCCCGACCCGGCAAGATCGAGGTCAATGCGACCAAGCCGATGGCGACGCAGCGTGATCTCAGCCTGGCCTATTCGCCCGGCGTGGCCGCGCCGGTTCTGGCCATCGCGAACGATCCGGCCGCCGCCTACGACTACACCTCCAAGGGCAACCTGGTCGGCGTGATCTCCAATGGAACGGCCATCCTCGGCCTCGGCAATCTCGGCGCGCTCGCCTCCAAGCCCGTGATGGAGGGCAAGGCGGTCCTGTTCAAACGCTTCGCCGACCTCGACGCCTTCGACATCGAGGTCGCCACCGAGGACGCCGACGCCTTCATCGAGGTCGTCCGCCACATCGGCGCGACCTTCGGCGGCATCAACCTGGAGGATATTTCGAGCCCCGACTGTTTCCGGATCGAGGCGCAGTTGCAGGATCTGCTCGACGTTCCTGTCTTCCATGACGATCAGCACGGCACGGCCATCATCTGTTCGGCCGGTTTGATCAACGCCTGCGAGGTCACGGGCCGCCGACTGGAGGACGTCAAGCTGGTCCTGTGCGGCGCCGGGGCGGCCGGGCTCGGCTCCATCACCCTGATGAAGGCGCTGGGCGTCCGGGCCGAGAACACCACCCTGGTGGACATAGACGGGGTCGTCTATCGCGGCCGGCCTCACGGCATGGACCAGTGGAAAGCGGTCCATGCCACGGACACCCCGCACAGGACCCTGGCCGATGCCCTGGTCGGGGCCGACGTGTTCATCGGCGTGTCTGCAAAAGGGGTCCTGACCCAGGCCATGGTCGCTTCCATGGCCGCCAACCCGGTCATCTTTGCGATGGCGAACCCGGACCCGGAGATCACGCCGGAGGAGGTCCTGGAGGTTCGGCACGACGCGATCGTCGCCACGGGCCGGTCCGACTATCCCAACCAGGTCAACAATATCCTCGGATTCCCCTACATCTTTCGGGGCGCTCTGGACGTCCAGGCGAGCGCCATCAATCACGAGATGAAGATCGCGGCGGCGAGGGCCCTGGCCATGTTGGCGCGTGAGGACGTGCCGGACGAAGTCGCTCTCGCCTACCAGGGCAAGAAGCTGAAATTCAGCCGCGACTACATCATTCCATCGCCCTTCGACCCCCGTCTGATCTGGTTTGTGCCGCCCTTTATCGCCGAGGCTGCGATGGCGACCGGGGTTGCCCGGCGGCCGATCGCGGATATGGACGAATATCGGGCCTCGCTCCGGCGTCGCCTGGATCCGTCGGCGGGCTTTATTCAGACCATTACCGCCAGCGTGCAATCAGCACCCAAAAAGAAGGTCGTGTTCGTCGAGGGCGAAGAGCCGGCCGTCATCCGGGCGGCATACGCGTTCGGCGCCGAAGGTCTGGGGACGCCGATCCTTCTGGGTCGCGATGATGTCATTCGAGCCAATGCTCTCGATCTCGGCTTCGACGACGTCGGCGCAAGCGTTCAGATCGTCAACGCCCGACTGTCGCAGCGAAACACCGACTACGTCGATTTTCTGTATGGACGACTACAGCGCGAGGGCTACCTGCGCCGCGATGTTCAGCGTCTGGTCAATGTCGATCGCAACAGCTTCGCGGCCGCCATGGTGGCGCTTGGCGACGCCGACGCGCTCGTTACGGGCGTGACTCGCAACTTTGATCAGTGCCTAGAGGATGTCTCAAGAGCCATCGACCCCGCAGCGGGGGGCCGCATGTTGGGGCTCTCCGTACTGCTGGAGCGAGGGCGTACGATATTCGTCGCTGACACCTCGATTTGCGAACTGCCCACGCCGGAAGACCTGGTGGAGATTGCGTGTCAGGCCGCAGCCGCTGTGCGTCGCATGGGGCATACTCCGCGCGTCGCGTTTCTCTCGTCGTCCAGCTTTGGCCATCCGCGCGGCGAGCAGCCGGCGCGCGTGCGACGCGCCGTGACGCTGATGGACGAGCGGACGGTCGATTTCGAGTATGAGGGTGAGATGCCGCCCGATGTCGCCCTGGATGACGGTCTTTGGGCCAGCTATCCGTTCCAGCGATTGAGCGAGCCCGCCAACGTGCTGATCATGCCGACCATTCATTCCGCCACCATCTCCACAAAGCTTGTCCAGGCCATGGGAAGGGGCACCGTGATCGGCCCCCTGTTATACGGTCTCAGCAAACCGGTTCAGATTTGCAGGCTCGGAGCCTCGGTTTCAAACATCCTGACGCTGGCGACCCTTGCCGCCTACCAATGCCCCCCTTCTGGCCAACCTCTCTCGAGGTAGGAATTGGTGTTGAGTGATCCGCCCCCCGGAAACCGGATCACTGGACGGTGGAGTTTTCTGCTGAGGTTTCCCTCGTTGGGGATCTGCGCCAATTGCGCAAACCAAACGGGCCGGTCCGCGACCCCACGGCGGTGTCCTTGCGCTGCTCCGGATTCCAGTCGATCGCGGGCGACGGGTCCATCTGCGCAGGCCTGGCTCTCCGGCGACGGCCAGCGTCGGCAACAGGACGCTGACAGAGCCCCGCCTTCGGATCAGAGCGCACCGTCGCTCAAGCGCCTTCGAACCGGCTCCGGACGGCGGCCCTGCGAAAGGCCCGGGGCGTCGTGCCGACCTGGTCCTTGAAGGCCCGATTGAAGGGACCGATCGACCCGAAGCCACAGTCGAAAGCGATCTCCAGGATCGAACCGGTCTCTGCCGGGTCGGCCAGCCGCGCCTTAGCCCGCTCGACGCGATGATGATTGATCAGGCGATTGAAGTTCGCGAACCCCAGGGCCGCGCTGATACATTGCGAGACCCTGTATTCCGGCTCCCCGAGCCGCGCCGCGACGTCGCCGATCCGCAGGTCCGGCGCGCTGTCGATCGCTTCCGTCTGCAGCAGGCGCACCAACCGGTCGGCCAGTCGCCGGTCCTCCTCCGTCGTCGCGCGTCGGATCGGCGAGACCACCGGTTCCGCGAGAGGGTGGCGCAGCCGGAACCACACTGCCGCCATCGCCGCACCGAGACCGACCACGGCGCAGGCGGCTTTGATCAGATTGTCGCGAAGCGCGTCGTCCGGCCCATCTCCCGAGGCCCAGAGCCCCAGGACCGACGCCCCCACCAGCACGGCATAGGTCCCGAGGAAGGCGAGCCGGAACCGCTTCTCTCCGGCGGGCAGGTCGCGCCTGTAGAGATGAAACGGCTCGACGAAGGTGAGCAGCAGGGCGGCCGATCCGCTCATCGCATAGAGGTTCCCGGCCACCCGGGACGCCGCGCCTCCGGATGGGGCCAGCACCGCGACAGCGGCGCTCACCGCGACGAACAGGACGACGATGCGCGGCCACCACGCGTCACGCGTGGAGGAATCGAACAGGGCCCGGGTCAGCAGCCACGCCCACCCGCAGGCCCCCAGTCCGAACACCGCGAAGGCCGTGGAGACATCACCCGTGGTGAGCCTGTGAAGGATGTAGCTGACGAACGACCCCGCCGCGACCGCCGCATAGACCCGCAGCCGACCCGGCGATCGGCCGGGGCCTTGTTCGCTCGCACCCATCGCTGTCGAGCTGCTGAACGGCGTCGTGGTGAACATCCGGTCCTCCCCGGGGACGCCTTTTCATGACCGGGGCGCGCCGGCGAAACAAGAACTTCTGGCCGAATTCCAAATCGGCGAGACCCCGGCGCGGCGACGCCCGCATGCCTGTCGATGACCTCGATCGGAGGCCTCGGGAGATTCCATGTCGACGACTGTTCAAACGCCGCCCTCGCGCGGCCTCGCCTCGAAAGCGCTGCGCTGGTCGGGCATGCTCTGGTTCATCGTCGCCGCCGTCGGCCAGACGGGCTTCATCGGCTTCATCGTCGCCTTCTACGGGGTGCGGACCGTTACCGGCGACTTCTCCGGCTGGAACGACAAGCCGCTGATCGACGGCTATATCGAGGGCGACGATACCGGCAATCTGATCTTCGCCGCCCACGTCCTGCTGGCCGCCGTGGTGACGCTCGGCGGGCTGATGCAGCTGCTCCCCGCGATCCGCCGCAGACTGCCCGGCCTGCACCGCTGGACCGGCCGAACCTTTCTCGTCATCGCCGGTTTCATGGCGTTGAGCGGCATCTGGCTGGCTCTGGTGCGAGGGACCTATCTGTCGGTCATCTCGAACGTCGCCATCCTGATCGACGCCCTGCTCATCCTGGTGTTCGCAGGGTTCGCCTGGCGCAATGCGATCAAGCGACGCTTCGAGCCGCACCGGATATGGGCCATGCGGACCTTCATGGTGGTCAGCGGCGTCTGGTTCCTGCGCGTGGGCCTGATGGGCTGGGTCATCGTCAACCAGGGCCCCGCAGGCCTGACGAAAGACATGAGCGGCCCGATCGACAGCCTCATGACCTTCGGCAGCTATCTGATCCCCCTGACCCTGCTCGAACTCTATTTCGCGGTCCAGCGCAGCAGGGGCGGCGCCCTGAAGATTTTCGCCGCCCTCGTCGTAGTCGCGGCCGCCGCCTACACGGCGCTGGGAGTCGTGGGGACCGTCGCCTTCATGTGGGGGCCCTGTCTGTAGGCCACTCGCCGGTTCCGATCCTCGCGGATCGGAACCAGCGATCATGTCTCAGAACGGCGACTCAGTCCCCGTTGTGGCCGTGCCCTTGCGCGTGGGTGGAGCCGACCGCGAAGCCCTGGTCGCCCTCGCGCTCGAACCAGAACGGCGCCCTCGCCCGCTCCCGCAGCCCGACCTCGTTCATGTGGTCGTCGTAGAGGCGGCCGTTGGCCAGCGTGTACCGGACCGAGGTGGTGTTGCGGATGTTCTCCAGCGGGTTCAAGTCCAGCACCACCAGATCGGCCAGCTTGCCGACCTGCAGCGAGCCCACATCCCGATCCAGCCCCAGCGCCCTCGCCCCGTTCAGCGTGCCGGCCCTCAGCGCCTCCAACGGCGTCATCCCACCCTGGGCCATCATCCACATCTCCCAGTGCATGCCCAGGCCCTCACGCTGGCCGTGGGCGCCGGTCGAAACGATCACGCCGAGGTCCAGAAGGCGTTTGGCTTCGCGCGCGATGGAGATGTGATTCCACTCCCCCTCGGGCGCGGTGACCGGCCGCCGGGCGCGGGCGTCCAGCAGGCGGCGCGGCACATATTGCGTCAGGATCGGATGGTTCCAGACCTCGCTCTCCTGGTACCAGTAGTTCTCGCCGAAGGCGCCGCCATAGGCGACGATCAGCGTCGGCGTATAGGCGACATCCGACTGGCTCCACAGGTCGTGAACATCGTCGTAGAGGTTGGCCAGCGGGATCGAGTGTTCGATCGTCGTGTGGCCGTCGACCACCATGCTCATGTTGTGGTGATACAGGGACCCGCCTTCCGGCACGACGTTCATGCCAAGCTGGCGCGCGGCCTCGATGATCTGCTGGCGCTGTTCCCGACGCGGCTGGTTGTAGCTCTTCACGCTCCAGGCCCCGATCGCTTGCATCCGCCGCAGCGTCGACAGGGCGTCGTCCAGACTGTTGACCACCGCCGTGATCGGCGTCGCCGCCCCGTACAGGATCGTGCCGGTAGAGAAGATCCTCGGCCCGACCACCCGGCCGGCGCGGGCCAGCTCGGAATGGGCGAAGATTTCCGATGAGTCGTTCGACGGATCGTGGATGGTCGTCACGCCGAAGCCCAACGCCGCATAGTTCACCCAGCTCTGCTGCGGGATGATCTCGTCAGATCCCATCGAGCCGTGCCAGTGAGCGTCCACCAGGCCGGGAATGATGGTCTTTCCGGTCACGTCCACGACAGTCGCCCCGGCCGGAATCGTCACCTCGCCGCGTGCGCCGATGGCCTCGATGCGGTTGCCGTTGGTGACGATGACTCCGTCCTCGATCACCGTATCGCCGTTCATGGTGACGATCCGCGCGCCGGTCAGGGCCAGGCGTCCTTCGGGCCGATCAGCGACCTGCTGGAAGCCGAGGTTGATGCCGCTTTCCGGCGGTTTCGGCAGCTCGGCCGGCGCGCCTTCGACGAAGGCGAAGCCCTGATTCAAGTCGCGGCTGAACAGCTGCGGCCCCAGCGACCAGCTCAGACGGCGGCTATCGCCCGACCAGTGCAGCCAGTCCCCTGCATCGCGCGTGAACCGCGTCTGCGGCAGGGCCTTGCCGTCCGACGACAACGTCACCGGCCGCCCGGTCCGGGCGAAGGGCGCCACGAAAGCGTTGAAGCGTTCGGTCCAGGCGATCCAGTGCTCGTCCGGCGACAGCACATACTCCGCCGCCCATTCCGAGGTCAGGTGAACCCGCTCGTCGTGGCCGCCCAGATCGACCGACTTCAACGCCGAGTTCCGCTCCACCCGGCCGGTGAAATAGATGCGGTCGTTCGAGGCGCCGAACTGGGGCGCGACGCCGTCATCAGTGACGAAGGTGGCCTCGCCGCCGGCTTCCGGGATGCGGTAGATGCCCGGTTCGCGGCTCCACAGGCCAGAGGTCAGGAAGCCGTCCGCAACCTTGCGATAGGCGATGGTCCGCCCGTCCGGTGAGAAGGTCGGCTCGATGTAGTGGCCCGGATGCGAGGTCACGACGCGGCTCTCGCCGCCGCTGGCCGGTATCACGCGGATGGTCCCCAGATCCTCGTCGTCCCAGGTCGTGTAGACGATCGACCGGCCGTCCCGCGACCAGGCGGGATAGAGCTCGAAATGGTCCGACTGGCGCGTCAGGCGACGCGGCGTCCCGTTCGGAAGGTCCTTGATCCACAGATTGCCGAGGGCCTCATAGACCACGCGCGATCCGTCCGGAGACGTCCGCGCCCAGCGGACCATTTTCACATCGAACGTGTCGGGCGCCACATCGACCGGGAAGCGCACGGCCTCCTCAACGCGACGGGTGTCTGCGACGTGGAACGGGACGTCCGCGACCTCGCGCGAGGCGACGTCGATGCGGCGGATCTTGCCGCCGGCCCAGAAGACGATGGCCGAGTTGTCGGGCGTCCAGCTCATCGCCGGATAGACGCCGTGGACGGCCCAGGTCTCCTGCAGGTCGCGGTCGAGACCGGAATAGATCGCCGTCTCGCGTCCGCTCTCGATGTCCATTACGAACAGGGTCGACTGGTAGCGAACGCGCCGGACGAAGGCAAAACTCTTGCCGTCGGGCGACGGCGTCGGGCGGATCGATCCGCCCGGCCCGCCGAGGAACTCCTCGACCTCGCCCGTCTCGCGATCCAGCCGCTGGATCACATAGATCTCGGTGTTCACGTCCTTGGAGTATTCGAACACCTCGCCCGCGGTGTTGTCGTCACTGAAGTACAGATAGCGGCCGTCCGGCGAGAAGGCGGGTTCCCCGGAGTCCTTCTGCTGCGTCCGCCGCGTGGTGAGCTGGACACCGCCGCCGCCCGAGCGGTGATACATCCACATCTCGCCGGCCCCCAGCGATCGGGACGAAGTGAAGTGTTTGCGCGCCACGATGAACTCGCCGTCCGGCGACCAGTCGGGCGAGTTCAGCAGACGGAAGCTCTCGTCCGACACCTGCGTCGGGTTCGACCCGTCGCGGTTCATGACCCAGATATTGTCGCCGCCGTCACGGTCGGAGGTGAAGGCGATCTTCGTTCCGTCCGGCGAATATTTCGGCTGCATGTCCCAGGCGACGCCGGATGCGATGGCCCGCGCCTCGCCGCCGCCGATCGGCATGACGTAGATGTCGCCCAGCAGGTCAAAGACGATCTCGCGGCCGTCCGGGCTGACGTCCAGCGCCATCCATGTGCCTTCGGTAACGTCGATGGCCGCGTCGTGCGCAGGGCCCGGCGGGTTCTGTACGTCCCACCCGGCCGTCTCGGCCTCGTCCGCCAGCGGTGCGGCGGGAGCAATTGCCGGCTCCGGCGGGGCCGCAGTCTGGGCCCATGCCGTACCGGCCACGGACAGCGCCACCACGGCGCTCAGCACAACACGCATCAGCATAAGACGATTCCCCCAAACGCTTGTTCCAGCCTGTGTAGGCAGGCCGCCGGAATTTGGCGAGAGGCCCCGTCGATCGGAAAATTTTGCACGAAGACGTGAAGGCGCTATTGGGGAATAATGCACCGTGTCGGTGTAAAGCGACGAGAAGTCGTCGCTTTACTTCCAATGTAGTGACGCTGGTCGGGGGGCCGTTCTTGCCTGATTTCATGATCAACAGCCTGCGCGCCTGCGCATTGTCCGCCATGCTTCTGGTCGGACTGGCCTCGTGCGGCGAGGGTGGGGCCTTGTCCGTCTTTGGCGACGCCCGCGAACGAACGACGCCGGTCGAGAACGACCCGGCCACGGCCGAATCGGCGGCGCGATTCCTGACCCAGGTCACGTTCGGACCGACCGACAACGACATCAGGACGGTCCTTGCCAAGGGCTATGGCGCCTATCTGGAAGGCCAGCTCAACGCGGTCTCGTCGTCCCATATGGCCTATGTGGACAATCGCCTGGCCCAGATCCAGCTGACCAATCCCACGGCCACGCTCAGCGCGAACCAGTTCTATGAAAGTTACTGGCTCTACGCCGCCACCAGCCAGGCCCAGCTGCGCGAGCGGATGAAACTGGCCCTGTCTGAGATCTTCGTAATCTCACTGCTGGACAACGCAATCGATACGCGCGGCGCGGCCTCCTACTATGACATGTTGGGGACCAACGCTTTCGGCAACTACCGCACCCTGCTGGGGCAGGTGGCCCTGCATCCGATGATGGGGCGCTACCTGACGCATCTGGCGAACCAGCGGGAAGACCTCGCCTCGGGCCGCAAGCCCGACGAGAATTTCGCCCGCGAGGTCCTCCAGCTGATGTCTGTCGGCGTCTATCAGCTGAACGCCGACGGTACCCTGCGCCGCGACGGCGCCGGGGCGACGATCCCGACCTACACCTCGGAGGACATCTCCAACCTGGCCAAGGTCTTCACCGGCTACAGCTGGTACAGCCCGACACCGACCAACACCACCTTCTTCGGCGGATCCCGCAACGTCGACGCCTCGGTGCGGCCGATGATCTATTATGCGAACTATCACTCGATCACGGCCAAGACCTTCCTGGGCGTGACCCTTCCGGCGGGGGCGGCGAACGGTCCGAACGATCTCGGCGTGGCGCTGGACACGATCTTCAACCATCCCAACGTGCCGCCGTTCATGTGCCAGCGCCTGATCCAGCGGCTGGTGACCTCCAATCCGACGCCGGGCTATGTCGGGCGTTGCTCGGCCATCTTCAGCAACAACGGCGCGGGCGTGCGTGGCGACCTCAGAGCCGTGGTCAGGGCGATCCTGATGGACTCCGAGGCGCGCAACCAGTCCCTGGCCTCAACGCCGGGCTACGGCAAGTTGCGCGAACCTGTCATCCGAGTGACCAACTGGATGCGGGCCTTCGGGGCGACGTCCGTCAGCGGGAACTATCTGATCACCTCGACCAGCGCGAACACGTCGCTGGGACAGTCGGCGCTGGCCTCGCCCTCGGTCTTCAACTTCTACCGGCCGGGCTACATCCCGCCCAACACCCGCCTGGGCGCGCAGGGACTGACGGCGCCGGAGTTCCAGATCGTCGACGAGGTCACTGTCGCCGGCTACGCCAACACCATGCAGACGGCGATCGGCACGGGCATAGGCTCCGGTTCCGACGTCCGCTCGGCCTATACGAACGAGGTCGCCATCGCGGACGACGCCAACGCCCTGGTCAACCGGATGGACCTGCTCCTGCTCTACGGCCAGATGAGCCCCTCGCTTCGCGCCCGCATTGTCGAGAGCGTGAACAGCGTCGTCATTCCGGCGCCCACCGCGAACAATGCGGCGACGATCGCCACTGCCAAACTCAACCGGGCCAAGCTTGCAGTCTACATGACGATGGTCTCGCCCGAATATCTGGTGCAGCGATGAGCCACGGAATCCACACCCGGCGTCAGTTGCTGCGCATCGGCGGCGGCCTGTCGATGCTCGGCGCCGCCGCGCCCTTCGCCGCCCAACTGGCCGCGGCCGGCGCCGCGGTCAGCCAGAGCGCCCCGGACTACAAGGCCCTGGTCTGCGTCTTCATGTTCGGCGGCAACGACGCCAACAACATGGTGCTGGCGACCGACCAGGACAGCTGGACCCGCTATTTCACCGCCCGCAACACCGGCGTGGATCCGATCGCCCTGATGCCCGTCGGTACGGCGCCGACAGCGGTGGGCGCGACCAACCCCCTGACCGGCCGCGTCGCCACCGCAGCGTCGCCCGACGCCTGGGGCGGCGTCCTGCCGATCGTTCCCCGGACGATCCAGGCCGTTCCGGCCGGCACCAACGCCTCGACCCGAACCTTCGGCCTGCATCCGCACATGGGCCCGGCCAAGACCGTGTTCGACGCCGGTCGCCTGGCGGTCGTCGCCAATATCGGCACCCTCGTCCGGCCGGTCACGCGCGCCCAGTACGAAGCTCGCTCGGTCACCCTGCCGACCAACCTCTTCTCGCACAACGACCAGCAATCGACCTGGCAGGCCGGCCGCACCGAGGGCGCCCAGCGCGGTTGGGGCGGTTCGTTCAGCGATCTTCTGACCGGAATGAACGGGACGAACGCCCTGTTCACCGCCGTCTCCACGGCCGGCAACGCCGTCTTCCTGTCCGGCCAGGACGTCGTCCAGTACCAGATGAGCACGGGGGCCCAGCCGGCCGTCGTCATCAACGGTCAGACGGGGACCAGCCTGTTCGGCTCCACCGTCGCCCCCAGCAGGGTGAGCGACATCGTCCGCGACACCTCATCTGCCAGCCTGTTCGCCGCCGACTACGCCACCACGACCGGACGCTCGATCGGCGCGGCGGGATCGTTGAACACCGTCTTCACCTCCTCCGCAGTCACCAGCGTCCCGGCAGTCCCCGCCTATCGCAACCCGATAACCGGTGCGACCGAGACGAACACCCTGGCGGTCCAGCTCCAGACCGTCGCCCGGATGATCGCCGCCGCCCCCACCCTGGGCGTCAAACGCCAGGTCTTCTTCGTCAGTATCGGCGGGTGGGACAGTCACGACGTTCAGAATACCGCCCAGCCCAACAACCTGTCCAAGGTCGCCAACGCCCTGGCCTACTTCGACGAGGTCCTGGGCAATCTCGGCGGCGTCAACATGCGCGAGGCGGTGACCACCTTCACCGCGTCGGATTTCTCGCGGACCTTCACGACCAACGGCGACGGCACCGACCACGCCTGGGGCGGGCATCACCTGGTCATGGGCGGCTCGGTCCGGGGCGGCGACATCTACGGCCAGTTCCCGACCGTCGGGATCGATCAGGGCACGGCCTTCCGCAACCCGGACATGACCCAGGCCTACATGATCCCGACCACTTCGGTGGATCAGTACGCCGCCACCTTTGGCCGCTGGATGGGGGTGTCGGAAACCAACCTCGACCTGATCTTCCCCAATCTCAGGAACATGGTCACGCGGGGGCTGGGCTTCCTCTAGGGCCTTATCGTTTGAGACGGAACTGCTTCGTGCTTCTGTCGAAAGCGTGAATCAGGCCCTCGCTGGTGCCGATCCTGCTCTAGGACCGGCGACGGCCCGCCCACTCCGCATCTCGCGTTGCCTCGTAGCCGTCCCGCACCGTCTGTCTCGGCTGGTCGGCGCCCAGTTGCGCGATCTGTTCGGCCCAGACGTCGGCCATACGGCGGACCGTCGTGGTCACCCAGCCCGGAGCCTGTTGACGCGACCAGTTCTGGATCGACACGGCGTTGAAGATCAGCAGGAAGACCGTCGCCAACACGATGATGCGGCTGGTCCAGCGACGGTCGCGCGCCGCCACCCCCTCCTCGTCCGGCGGCTCTCCCGGCGGGAAGGCGAACCGTCCCAGCGCCAGCAGCGGATTGACCGGCACCTGAGCCGTCGGCAGGTCGTGGGCGTCGGCCGTCTCGATCCAGTCGCTGGGCGGATCCTGCCGGACCTCGTCGACGGGATCGTCCAGATAAGGTTCGGCAGCCTCCCCCTCCAGCGGCGGGAAGGGGCTGGCCGGCAAGGCCGTCGGGAAGGGCGCCAGCGGGATTTCAGGATCGTCGGGACGGTCGCTCATCTCGCCACCCTCAGAACTGGAAATAGATGAAGGGGGCCACGCCGTCCGGGCGCACGGCCTCGACCAGCAGGATGGCTGCCCCGAGCAGCAGAGCCATGGTCAGGGACGGCGCTGGCTTCAGCCAGGTCGCGATCCCCTCGGCCGCACGCGGCGGCAGCCAGTGCATGGCCAGACCGCCCACGATCAGCGTCAGCAGGAAGGGCGTCACCAGGGTCGCCGCCTCGAACCGCCCGAGCCCCGTCAACACCTCCACCGCCATCGGGAAGGTCTCGGACCGGAACAGGATCCAGCCCAGGCAAACGATATGGAAGGTGACCAGCACGCCGAGCCAGGCCGGCGGTCCCTTGCGGTCGCCGTCCGCGCTCAAGTCGCCCTCAGGGCGATAGCGCGATGAGAATGCCGCGCGGCCCAGTCGCTCAACCACCTGCACCCCGCCGTGCAGCGCCCCCCAGGCCACGAAGGTCCAGGCCGCCCCGTGCCACAATCCGCCCAGCAGCATGGTAATGAAGACGTTGAGGCAGGACCGGATCAGCCCCTTCTTGCCCCCTCCCAGCGGCACATAGAGGTAGTCGCGCAGCCAGCTGGACAGGCTGATATGCCAGCGCCGCCAGAAGTCCTGCATCGAGCTGGCGCGATACGGCTGGTCGAAGTTGCGCGGGAAGGAATACCCCAACAGGGCCGCGATCCCGATCGCCATGTCCGAATAGGCCGAGAAATCGCAGTAGATCTGGACCGCATAGCCATAGACCGCCGCCATCAGGTCCAGCGTTCCATAGGCCGCCGGATCGAAGAAGACCGGGTCGACCAGTCGCACCGACAGTTCCGACGCAATCACCGTCTTCTTGAACAGCCCCCAGCAGATCAGCAGCAGCCCATGCGTAGCCATCTCCCTTGTCAGCCGCGGCGCGCGGTCGAACTGGGGCAACAGGTCCGACGCCCGCACGATGGGCCCGGCGACCAGATGCGGGAAAAAGCTCATCAGAAGCATGACGTCGAGCAGCGACCGCGCGACCGGCGTCTTCCGGCGATGCACGTCGACGACGTAGCTGATGCCCTGGAAGGTGAAGAAGCTGATCCCGACCGGCAGCACGATCTGCAGCAAGGGCAGGTCCCGCTCCCACCCGAACCGGGTCAGCAGGTCGCCCGCCTGTTCGACGAAGAAGCCGTAGTATTTGAAGAAGCCCAGGATCAGCAGATTGGCCGCGACGCCGAGCCCGACCAGCCACTTCCTTCGGCTCTGCTCGTCGGACCGCGCGATCAGAACCGCGACACCCCAGTTCAGGATGGCGGACGCGATCAGCAGGGCGACGAACCGCCAGTCCCACTGGGCGTAGAAGAACCAGCTGGCCAGCAGCAGGAACAGCTTCCGCCGCCCGTTGTCGCGATCCAGCGACCAGGCGGTGAAATAGACGAACAGGAAGAACACGCCGAACGCCAGCGTCGGGAACAGCACCCTACCGGTCCCGCTGGTCGTAGGCCGCGATCAGGTCGGCGGCGAGCAGCGCCCCGATCCAGTCGCCGCCAGGGCCGGTGAAATGCACATGGTCGCCACGCATCAGCGGGGCCTCACCCAGCGTCAGGGCGTGGGCCGAACAGTCTCCCCCCATACGGCCCCTCCAGTCCCAGAACGCGACGCCCATCGACGCCGCAACCCGATGCTGCACGTCCCGCACCACCGACAGAGTGTCGGGCGCCTTCCAGCGATAGTCCGCATCTCCCGCGCATCGGCCGCCCCCGTCGCCCCGCATCGCTTCGGGCGCCCCAAGCATCAGGATCGCCGTCCCGGGCGAGGTCTCCCGCACCCGTTCGATCTGGGCCCGCAGTAGGGCCTCGTAGGCGCGCGGGTCGAGCAATTCGTCGAACCCCTCGTTGGTGCCATAGGCGAGGATGACCAGATCCGGCCCCGCCTCGCCGTCGTCCAACAGCGGCTCGCGCTGCGCCATGGCGTTGAGCGTCGCCCCGACCAGCCCGTGCGCATGCAGATGAATTGGCCCGCCCTCGAACCGTCCCTGCAGCCGCCATAGGAGGGAGCGGGTGATGTCCCCGCCGGCCGTGTGGCTGTCGCCGAACTGGACGATGCTCACCGGCCTGCGCTGTCCGAAGGCGGCGAAGAACGCGGTCAGTCCCTCCGGCTGGCAGATCCCGCCCGGACAGGTCGCGCTGACCGGCGACGGCAGCGGCCTGTAGGGGCGCTCCTGCGCAATGGCCGGGCCCGCCAGCGCCAGTCCAATGAGCAGGGCCAGCGCCCGGTTCACGCCGCCGGTTCTGCGGCCGGACCTGGCAGCCCCGCGTCCCGCTTCAGTCGCGCGGCCACCGGCTCGGTGATCCGCAGATACCCGGCCATCGACATGTGGATCCCATCGTTGGCCCGCATCAAGCGCCGCCGCCCGGTGCCCGTCTCCGGCAGGTAGGCGTCGTATTCGCCCTCGGCGTTCTGCGTGATGCTTTCAGTCTCGATATAAGGCACCCGCAGCGCCGCCATCCGCGCCGATACCACCTCGTTGATCAGCATCATCTTGGCGTCGAAGCTGGCTCGTTTCATCGCCGGCAGCCCGACCCAGTAGACCGCCACGTTCTGGCCCCGCAGCATCGCCACCAGGTCGTCGACCCGTCTGGCGTAGGCGGCCTTCCAGCCGTCGGTGCCGAAGTCGTGGACCTCACCGTCGATGCTGATGCCCTGCGCGTCGTTGGTGCCGAACAGGATCACCGCAGCGTCGATAGGCTGTTCGGCGATCTGACGCGCCGTCTTGGCCTGGATGTCGACGTAGTCGTAGCGGCTCAGACCCGTGGAGACCTCGCTGAATTTGGTCACCGTCACGCCCGGCTGGTCGCGCATCTCGCGGTAGAGGCCGGTCCACAGGCCGTCGGCCATGGAGTCCCCGAACACCCCGATCCTCAGTTGTCCGCGCGCGGCTCGCTCGGCCAGCGGCCTCGGCACGGGTGCGTTGGGGAACGCAGCGGCAGGCAGGACGGCGGGGGCGATCGGCTCGGGGCCTGCAGAGGCATTGGCGACCCCGCCCAGCATCAGGGTCGGACGACGCAGCCAGCCGCGGCCGTCCGGCGTCAGCGCCAGCCCGATCAGAACACCGACGACCAGGGCCGCCGTCACTGCATTGATACCCGCGCGCAAACGTCCCACCCCGACCGGGAAACTCAAGTCCCGCTTATAACCCGGCGACGCTCACCGCCGCCATGGCGCACGCGTCACGCACGAGGATAAAGGTTAACGGCCCAGTTCGGTCAGGAACAGCCGACCCGACACGCCCCGGCCGGCATAGGCGCCGACCCAGACGTCATAGACGCCCGCTCGCGGGTTCCGGAACGTGATCTCCGGGTCTGCCTGGCCACCGGAATCGTCGTCGCAATACCATTGTCCGTCCGGTCCATTGATGACCAGGGTCGTGTCCCCGTCGGCCTCGACGCCAAACGTCAGGGGCAGGCTGCCTGACTCGTAGGTCAGCTGGAAATCGGGCGCCTCCGAGATCATGCCGACGCAGCCGCTGGCCACCGTCGAGGCGTCAATACTGCCGCCCGAATAGATCGGCAGCCAGTAGGGGTCCGGCGTGAACCCGGCCGACAGGTAATACTCGCCAAAATTGGCGGTCAGGGCGGAGTTGGGCCGGGTGGCATCCGAATACCGGCCGTCGTTGTTGCCGCCGCTGTCGCCATAGACCTGGCTGTTCAGCTCGGTGATGTAGAGCTGCGCCGCCGCGCCGTTGCCGCCGTAGGCGCCGACGAAGACGTCATAGGTCCCGGACTGGGGATCAGAAACCGACATCAGCGGGTTGGTGCCGTCGCCGCTGTCATCGTCGCAATACCACCGGC
Source organism: Brevundimonas sp. DC300-4 (assembly GCF_049897365.1). Lineage (NCBI taxonomy): Bacteria > Pseudomonadati > Pseudomonadota > Alphaproteobacteria > Caulobacterales > Caulobacteraceae > Brevundimonas > Brevundimonas sp. DC300-4. The sequence goes on along the minus strand of NZ_JAFCWC010000008.1, from coordinate 113,482 downwards.
CGTCCGGCCCGTTGATGACCAGGGTCGTATCGTTCGAGCTGGTGACCCCGAAGATCAGCGGCAGGCTGCCCGCACTGTAGGTCAGCTGAAAGTCCGGGGCCCGCGCCACCATGCCGACGCAGCCGCTGGCGATGGTCGTAGCGTCCACGTCGCCGCCCGAGAACATGTCGACCCGGTAGGGGTCGGGCGTGAAGCCTGACCTCAGAGACGCGTCGCCATAGGTCGCCCGCTGGCTGATATCCACGGCGGATGCGGTGACCTTCTGCCCCTTCTGGCCGCTCAGCGGAGCCGCCGCCGACGCTCCAGTGGTGAGTGCAAGGGCGCCGATCATCAGCGCGAGCCCAAAAGCGGTCTTCATCGTCTCACCTCCGTCGAACGATCCCCGTCGTCCGCACTCGTTGCAATGTTGCAGCCGAACACCCGTCGGCGTCTTCATCAACACGAATGGGAGCGCCCGCTGGCTACAGGGAGCCGCGCACGATCCCATTCCCCTCACACGGATCAGATATCATCGGCTGGTGAAAGACAACCGTCCGCCTCAGCGAAGCTCGGTGATGAACAGTTCCGCGTCAGCCGAATCGCCGCCGAAGGCCCCGATCCAGACGTCATAGACTCCCGATTGCGGACGATAGAACGAGATTTCCGGGTCGGTCCCGCCGCCGGAGTCGTCGTCGCAATACCAGTCGCCGTCTGGAGCGTTGATGACCAGGGTCGCATCGCTGTAGCTCGACACCCCGAACGTCAGCGGCAGGCTGCCGGCGTCGTAGGTCAGCTGGAAGTCCGGCGCCCGCGAGATCATGCCGGTGCACTCCCCGCCCAGACTGGACGCATCGAGCTCGCCGCCCGAGGTCACCGACACCGTATAGGGATCGTCGTCGAACCCGGCGCTCAGATACTCTTCGCCGTAGTTGGCCCGCGCGCTGGGGTCTGGCGCGCCATTGCCGCCGCCGTAGCTCCCGCCGCCATAGGCCGGCCCGGGCCCGTAGCCGCCGCCGTAGCCGTAGGGATCCTCGACGCAGCCCGACAGACCGATGATTGCCAGTGCGCCCAGCGCCAGAATGATCCGCATCTCGATGTCCCCACGAAGCCCCTCGCTCCGCTTTCATCAGAGATCATCGATTGCCTGAAAACAACCTGTCGTCGGAAATCGTCAGGTTACGCGTCGGTCCGCTTACCATTGGCGCTCGCTGCCGGGCCTCGCTACCTTGCCCCCGCGCCCCGACCGCCGTATGGAGCGTTCAAGCACCGATATTCATCTATCGGTGAAATAAACGAGGAAGCGATGCGCAAGATCTACGCCGACGCCAAAGCGGCGCTCGAGGGCCTGACCTTTGACGGCATGACCGTCATGTCCGGCGGCTTTGGCCTGTGCGGCATCCCCGAGAACCTGATCGCGGGTCTCAAGGCCTCCGGGGTGAAGGGGCTTACCGTCATCTCCAACAATGCGGGCGTCGACGGCTTCGGCCTCGGCCAGCTTCTGGAGACGCGCCAGATCGCCAGGATGATCTCGTCCTACGTTGGCGAGAACAAGGAGTTCGAGCGCCAGTATCTGGCCGGAGAGTTGCAGCTGGAGTTCAACCCCCAGGGCACCCTCGCCGAGCGCATCCGCGCAGGCGGCGCCGGCATCCCGGCCTTCTTCACCGCTACCGGCGTCGGCACCCTGGTCGCCGAGGGCAAGGAAGTCCGCAACTTCGACGGCCGCGACTATGTCATGGAGACCGCTCTTGTCGCCGACCTGGCCATCGTCAAGGCGTGGAAGGCCGACGAGCGCGGCAATCTCGTCTTCCGCAAGACGGCCCGCAACTTCAACCCGATGATGGCCACGGCCGGCAAGGTCACCGTCGTCGAGGTCGAGGAAATCGTCCCCGTCGGCTCGCTGGATCCCGACAACATCCACACGCCCGGCGTCTATGTCGATCGCCTGTTCGTCGGCACGTTCGAAAAGCGCATCGAACAGCGCACCATCCGCCAGCATGCGGACGCCTGACATGACCGCCCAACGCGCCGACCGCGGCGCGGCCTATATGGCGACCCTCGATCCGGGCCTCGAGGGCGCCCTGCGCAAGGGCATGGCCCCGATCGCTCCAGACTTCGCCGACATGATGGTGGAGTTCGGCTATGGCGAGATGATGAGCCGCCCCGGCCTCGATCCGAAGAGCCGCCAGATGGTCACGCTTGGCGCCCTGGCCGCGCTCGGCCACCCCGTCGATCAGCTGAAGGGCCACATCAACGGCGCACTCTCGGTCGGCGTGACGCCGCAGGAGATCGTCGAGGCCCTGATGCAGGTCGCGATCTACGCCGGCTTCCCCTCGGCCACCAACGCCCTTCGCGTCGCCAAACGCGTCTTCGCCGACCGGGGCGTCAGCCCCCTGCCCCAAACCCTTTCCGGAGACTCCTGACATGCCCCGCACCCGCGAACAGCTCGCCGAACGCGCCGCCCAGGAACTGCAGGACGGTTTCTATGTGAACCTGGGGATCGGCATCCCGACCCTGGTCGCCAACTACATTCCGGCCGGCATGGAGGTCACCCTCCAGTCCGAGAACGGCATGCTCGGCATGGGGCCCTTCCCCTATGACGAGGACGTCGACGCCGACCTGATCAACGCGGGCAAGCAGACGATCACCGAGATCCGCGAGAGCGCCTATTTCTCCTCGGCCGACAGCTTCGCCATGATCCGTGGCGGCCACATCAACCTGTCCATCCTGGGCGCCATGGAGGTGGCCGAGAACGGCGACATCGCCAACTGGATGATCCCGGGCAAGCTGGTGAAGGGCATGGGCGGCGCCATGGACCTGGTCGCGGGCGTGAAGCGCGTCGTGGTCGTCATGGAACACGCCAACAAGCACGGCCAGTCCAAGGTTCTGAAGGCCTGCTCCCTGCCGCTGACCGGCACAGGGGTGGTCAGCCGCATTATCACTGACCTCGCTGTCTTCGACGTGAAGCCGGACGGCGCGGGCCTCGAACTGATCGAACTGGCCAACGGCGTGACCCTCGAGGAAGTCGCCGCCAGGACCGAGGCGACCTACACGGTTTCCCAATCCCTGAAAGCTGCGGCATAGTTACTCCGCGATCGGCACGAAGAGGCCGCGACGGAGGGTGATATGGATATTGCGGGGTCGATCAGTCCGCCGGGCGGCGCGCCAAGGCCGGATCCCGAACGCGTGGCCACGCTGCGCTACACCATCGTCGACGAGCCCGAGACCTGCGCCGCCTTCGGCGAGAACGCCCGCGCCGCGCTCGCCTCGCTGAACGACCGCGCCCTGGCCGAAACACGCAGCGGCGACCTCGGCGAATGCCTGCTTCTGCTGGATCAGGTCCGCGGCCATGTCGCCGGCCTCGATCCCGCCCGTCTGGAGCCGCGCAGCGGCCTCGCAGGACTGTTCGACAGTCGAGGCAAGCGGTTGAAGGTCTTCCGCGCCGCCTGGGACTCCGCCGCCACCGCCGTGGCCCGGTCCGCCTCCGACCTCGGCGACCGCGCCGGCGCCCTGGCTCGCAAGAGCACGGCGCTGGAGACCCTGTGGTCCGAAACCCGAGACGCCATCGCCGAACTGGACGCCCATATCGCCGCCGCGCGAATCTGGCTGGACAACGAGACTCCGGCGCCCGCCACCGTTGAATCCGCGGCGCCCTTTGCCGAGATCGAGACGTCCCAACCGACGGAAGAGGTCCACGAACAGGTCGAGGCCCAGGCCGACGACGGAACTCCCGCCTCGCCTGTCGAGGACAGGGGCGAACCGGGGCCGGTCGAGACTGTCGACGACCGCGTCGAAATCGCGCCGACCGGGGAAGCGCGAGCGACGGACCCGATTCTTCCGCCGGACGCCGAAGACGCACCCGTCGCCGAAGGCCTCATCGCCGCCGTCGAACCCCTGGAAGACGCACCATCCAAGGCCGGGGTCGTCGCGGAAGCGTCCGCCGAACCTGAGGTGATGATTGCACCGGAGGCGTCTGCGGCCCCCGAAGCCGAGCGACAGACCGAACCCGCCCCGCCGCCCGCGCCCATCGCCTCACTGCCTCATCCGCTGGAAACCAGGCTCGTCGCGCTGGAGGCCATACGCGCCACGGCGATCGATCGCCTGCCTCTGCTGCGCGCGGCCCAGAATGCCGACTGCCGCGCCCCGGCGATGCTCAAACAGGTCTGCGACGGCGTCGAAGCCTGGCGCGCCGACTGGCAAGATGCCCTGGGCCTCGCGGGCAAACGGCCGAAAAAGGTCCGCCCCGACCGCGTGCGGCTGTCGAACGCCTCGTCCGCCCTGACCGGGAGCATCACCGCCGCAGCCCATGAACTCACGGCCGCGCAGGGCCGCCGCGCCGAGCTCGACGCCCGCACGGCGCCCGCCCCGGGCGCCGCACTGGCAGCCTAGTCCGTCGTCGCGTTCGCGTCGGTCCACGCCACGATCTGCGTGTTCACATCCCGCGTCGCCAGGTCATAGGCCTCTACGATGGCCGAGACCCGGTTCTCGCCGGCCGGCTGGCTGACCGTGAAGGTCTGTTCCGACACCACGGTCCGCTCCGGGAAGCGCAGCAGCCGCGCCCGCACCGTGATCATCACCGTCGGCGTCGCCCCGGCGTAGTCATAGCGGGTCTCGAACGCGCGAACGTCGACGTCCAGCAGACGCGTCGTCGGCGTCAGCTCACGCCGGCCGATCAGACGGACCGTCCGCGCCTGGGAACCGAAGCTGGTCTCCAGCGCATCGCTATACAGCATCAGGGCCGGCGAGACCCAGCGTGCGCCGGCGATATAGGCCGCTTCGGATCCGGTGACGCCCAGCAGTCGGTCGCCCTGCGAGGCCTGCGGCATGTCGAGCGCGCGCAGCTTGATCTGCACCGGCGAGGCGACCGGCGTCGCGACCGGGCCCGCCGCGTCACCGAAGCGATACAGCTGCACCGGGTCCGGCGACGACAGAAGCGCGCATCCGGACAGGGAGACGGCGGCGATGGCCGCAAGGGCGAGGGTGCGGATCATGGCTGGACCTCCAGTTCCTGGGACGGCGGCCGTCCGATGAAGTCACGCGGGCTGGAGCGCACGTCGTCCACCAGTCCCTGCAGGGATTCCGTCGCCTCCTGCAGCCCCTGGATCGCCTCCAGCAGCTGCGGTACGCCGGTCGTGGCGAACTCGCCGGCCGGACCCTCGATGGCGTTGGCCGTGCGGTTGATCGAGGCGATGGCCTCGCGCGCATCACCCGTCGCCTGGTTGATGTTCCGGACAGCTTCCGCGCCGTCTTCGTTGACCAGGCGCCGCGCGTCGACGCCCAGGGCGCGGTATTCGGCTATGGCGCCATTGGCGTTCTCCAGCGCCTTCTCAAGGTCCTCGAACATGCCCTTGCGCGCTTCCAGCTCGGTCGACAGCGCCTCGACGTTCTTCAGACTGGTCGAGAAGCTGCGGATATTGTCGTCCGACAGCACCCGGTTGATGCGGTTCAGCGCGTCCACGGTCTGGGCCAGAACAGTGCCGGAGCCCGACAGCAGTTCGGCGATCGGCGACGGCTGCGACTGGATCACCGGCACGACATTGGCCGGATACTGGGTCTTCAACAGGGCGCTGCCGTCCGTACCGGCGGTGATCTGGATATAGTTCAGGCCGGTGATGCCCTGCGGCTCCAGCTGGGCCCGCGAGGTCACCCGCACCGGCGTCGTGCCGTTAAGCCTGACCCGCGCGATGACCTGGTCGCCCTTGTCGGGATCCAGGTTCAGGTCGGTGACCTCCCCGACCCGGATGCCGTTGAAGTGCACCTCGCCGCCCTCCGACAGCCCGCGCACCGGCCCGTAGAAGACGATGTCATAAATATCGTAGTCGTCGTTGAACTGCAGCCGGGCCAGCCAGATGGCGAACACCGCCAGCGCCGCCAGCAGGGCGACGGTGGCTATGCCCACGGCGGCGTAGTGTGCGTCTCGTTCCATCGTCTGTCCCTACGCCGCCTTGGTCGCCGCGCGTCCGCGCGGCCCCAGGAAATATTCCTTGATCCACGGGTGGTCGGATTTCTCCAGCTCCTGCACCGTGGCCTTCTCGATCACCTGTTTATCAGCCAGCACCGCGACCTTGTCGCAGATGGCGTACAGACTATCCAAATCGTGCGTGATCATGAAAACAGTCAGACCCAGATCGTCGGACAACTTGCGGATCAGTTCGTCAAACGCCGCCGCCCCGATCGGATCCAGTCCCGCTGTCGGCTCGTCGAGGAAGATCAATTCGGGATCCATAGACAGGGCGCGGGCCAGACCCACGCGCTTGCGCATTCCGCCCGACAGTTCGGCGGGCTTCTGGTGGTGGCTCTCGGGTTTGAGACCGACCATGGCGATCTTCATCTCGGCCAGTTCGCGAATGGTGTCCTTGGGCAGTTTGGTGTGCTCGACCATCGGCGAGGCGACGTTCTCAAGCACGGTCAGCGAAGAGAACAACGCGCCTTGCTGGAACAGGACGCCGGTGCGTCGCTCGACGTCGGCGCGTTCCGCATCGGTCGCGCCACCGACATCATGGCCGAAAATCTTGATAGAGCCGCCCTCCGGCTCTTTCAGTCCGATGATGGAGTTCAGCAGCACCGTCTTGCCTGTGCCCGACCCGCCGACGACGCCCAGAACCTCGCCGCGCACGACGTCCAGATCGAGGTCGTGGTGAATCACCTGATCGCCGAACTGGCTCAGCAAACCGCGCACTTCGATCAGGGTCTCCGGCGTCTTGACGCCTGACGCGTCGTTTGCCGCGCCTGTTGTCGTCCGGGCCGCCTTCACAGGTTCAGCTCCAGGAAGATCAGGGCGAACACGGCGTCCAGTGCGATGATGGCGAAGATCGCCTGCACAACCGCCGCCGTGACGCGCCGTCCCAGGCTTTCCACGTCCCCGGCGACGGCCATGCCCTGACGGCAACCGATGGCCGCGATGACAACGGCGAAGACGGGGGCCTTGACCAGCCCGACCATCAGGTGCGTCCCCATGTCCGGGTCTTCGCTGACGCGCTGGATGAAGAAGGCGGGGCCGTAGTCAAGCTGACTCCAGACCACCAGCATGCCCCCCAGGAAGCCCGAGACCATCCCGATGAAGGTCAGCAAGGGAACCATGACGAGCATGGCGGCCAGGCGAGGGATGACCAGGGCCTGGAACGGGTTGACCCCCATCACCTGCATCGCGTCCACCTCCTGGCTCATCCGCATCGAGCCGATCTCGGCCGCGAAGGACGAGGAAGAGCGCCCCGCCAGCAGGATGGCGGTGATGAGGACGCCAAGTTCCCGCAGCACGGCTACGGCGACCAGCTGCACGGTAAACACGCCCGCCCCGAACTGGGTCAGCAGATCGGCTCCGAGGAAGGCGATCACCGCCCCGATGAAGAAGTTGGTCACGGCGATGATCGGCAGAGCGTCAAGGCCCGAGCGCTCCGCCTGGCTCACCCAGGCGGGCCAGCGGATGGCGCCTGGATGCCGCAAGGCGAAGCCCGTCGCCCCCATCAATCGACCCAGGAAGGCCATCGACAGCAGAATTTCGGCCGCAGCGTCGTGCACGCCATGGCCGATCTTGGAGAAGATGCGCACCAGGGGCGCCTGTCGTTTCGGGGGTTCGGCGCTCTGCCGCTCCAGGGTCTCGACCATCGCATAGATGCGGCCGGCCTCTGGGCGCGTGTCGAAAGCGTTGGCGGGCATGGCGAAATTCGACGCCTGCACCAGGGCCAGGGCGCCGGCCGTGTCGAACCGGCCCAGTTCGCTCAGATCGACGTGTTCGATGCTGTAGCCGCGCAGACTTTCCCCGAGGCGGATCGCGGCCTGGTTGAGCCCCATGGTCGTCCAGTCGCCCGTGAGCTTCAGCACGGTCGCGTCGCCCCTGGCGTCCTCGATGTGGAAATCGGCCGTCCTCATACGCCCACCCTTAGACGAGACCGAGCGAATCGCCCATGCCCGAAAGCCGTGTCGAAACCGTATGAAAGACGGGCCGTCTTCCTTGGGCAACAGCCGTTACGCGAAGGCTACAGAAGATCGCGCACCGCCTTGAGATCACGCACGAACAGAGCCCGCTCGCGCCCCTTGGACTCCGCTTCGGGAAGGCGCAGCAGGTAGGAGGGATGGACCGTGATCATCGCCGTCGATCCATCGGACAGGGATAGCCGCTGGCCCCGCTCCCGGGTCACCGCGACGGGCCGACCCAGCACGCCAAGCGCCGCCGTACCGCCCAGCGCCAGGGTCACCTTCGGCCGCACCAGCCGCCGCTCCTGATTCAGCCACCAACGACAGGCGGAGACCTCGCTGGTTGTCGGCGTCCTGTGCAGCCGCCGCTTTCCGCGCGGCTCGTGCTTGAAGTGTTTCACCGCGTTGGTGACATAGACCTCCGCCCGGTCGATCCCCGCCTCCTCCAGCGCCGCATTCAGCACGTCACCCGCCGGCCCTGCGAAAGGCCGCCCGACCAGGTCCTCCTGATCGCCCGGTTGCTCGCCCACGATCATCAACCGCGCCTTCTTCGGTCCCTCGCCGCACACGCCTTGCGTCGCATCACTATAGAGGGGGCATCGGCGGCAGGCCTGCACGCCGTGCCGCAGCTCTTCCAGATCGGACGCGACGAAACCCTCCTCATACGATCCATCGCGCACGGATCGGGCGATGGCTTTGGCGAGGCGTGCGTTGGGCTCGGTGTGCGGACTGGCGACCATGACTTCGGTTCGAGCGTGTGACGCGGCGACCAGTTCCGCGATCAGCGATGCCTCCGGCAGGTTCTTCCAGTACCGTTTGGGCATCTCGCCCTGCATCGTCCGGACCTTCAGCCGGGCCGGATTGAAGGTCGAGACGTAGTAGGTCTTCCAGAACTCCTCGATCTCGTCCTCCTGCGGCGCGTCGGCCGCATTCGCAGGCGGCCCGAAGGACAATTCACCCCCGCTGATCTCCGCGGACGCGGGGACCCAGAAACAGGATCCGTCCGGCGTCAGGATCGACCATCGCATCGTCGTGAACCGCCGCACGAAGAAGCCCGAAGTCTTTTCCAGCACCCGATGCGCCGGCTCGAACCAGGCGACGAACACTTCTCCTGCGTCGTCCTCGACCGATCGAAACCGGACAAAGGCCTTCATCTTGTGCGATGCCCTGGAAACGTTCTTCGCCCGCTCCATCGCGTCTGCGACATCGCGATCCGACACGACCTTCATCAGATCCGGCTCGTCCCTGAGCCGCCACAGCAACCGGTACAGCAGATCGAACCGGTCGGTGGACCGGTGCAGGATCACCTCCTGCGCCACGTCCACGAAGGCTTTGGGCACGGTGAACGGCCCTTCAATCCGTGCATCGCCCTTCCCTTCCAGTGCACCTCGGCGAAGGTCGGGGTCCAGATCATAGACGTCGCTCGTTCCCGCTCGGCTCAGGGTCCTTGCGTCAGGCGAAATTCCCGTGTGGGCAACGGGATCCCGGCCTTCGCCGGGATGCGCGGCGATGACAGTATCAAACAGCGAGCCTGTCCCTTCCGCCCCCGCCACTACGAACCGCACAGCCGCCGGCTCCGCCCCGGCCAGCCGGAACGCCCGTGCAGCCTTCCGCCACCCGTCGAAATCCGTCTCGTGCGCGAGTTCAGCGATCGGCATCAGAACAGGCTCAACTGCTCGGCCTTCGGCCCCCCGACCAGCCGTTGCCGCAGATCGACCGCATCCGTAAGCCCGCCCGGGGTCCAGTCCAGCGCCGTGATAAACGGCCGCACCTTGTCGATACCCCGGCACAGCCGCGCGATGTCCTCCAGCCTCAGCGTGCGATAGCGGCGCACCGAGATCATCCGGTCGACCGACTTCACCCCCAGCCCCGGCACCCGCAGCAGCATCTCGCGGGGCGCGGTGTTCACATCGACCGGAAACTGCGCCCTCTGGTTCAGCGCCCAGGCCAGCTTCGGATCGATCGCCAGATCCAGCATCCCGTCCGTGGACGCCTCGCCGATCTCGGGCGCCGAGAAGCCGTAGAACCGCATCAGCCAATCCGCCTGATACAGCCGGTGCTCCCGCATCAGCGGCGGCTTCGACAGCGGCAGGGCCGAGCTCGAATCCGGGATCGGGGAGAAGGCCGAGTAATAGACTCGTTTCAGACCGTAGCCGCCGTAGAGCGACGCCGACCGGTCGAGAATTTCCGTGTCCGGCGCCCCGTCCGCCCCTACGATCAGCTGGGTCGACTGCCCCGCCGGCGCGAATTTCGGCGGCCTCGTGCGGTCCTTCTTCTGCGGTCGGGCGGCCTCGACCTTGAGCCGGACGTTGGCCATGGCCTGTTTGATGACGCTGACGTCCTTCTGGGGCGCGAACCGGCCCATGGCCTCGTCGCGCGGCAGTTCGATGTTGGCCGACAACCGGTCTGCATAGAGACCGGCCTCCTCGACCAACTTGGGATCCGCCTCGGGGATCAGCTTCAGATGGATATAGCCGCGGAAGTCGTGCTCCTCGCGGAGCTTCTTGGCGACCAACACCAGCTGTTCCATCGTGTAGTCGCCGGACTGGATAATGCCGGACGACAGGAACAGGCCCTCGATATAATTCCGGCGGTAGAAGTTGAGCGTCAGCTCGACCACCTCATCGACGCTGAACCGCGCCCGCTGGACGTTCGAGGAGACGCGGTTGATGCAGTAGACGCAGTCGTAGATGCAGAAGTTGGTCAGCAGGATCTTGAGCAGGGAAACGCAACGCCCGTCCGGCGTATAGGCGTGGCAGATCCCCATGCCCTCGGTCGAGCCGATGCCCTTGCCGCCCCGGCTGTCGCGCTTCGACGTGCCCGACGACGAACATGAGGCGTCGTATTTGGCCGCGTCGGCCAGCACCGACAACTTCTTCCTGAGATCCAGCTGCGCCATCGTTCATGGTATGTTCCTTTTCAGGAACGACGTCCAGCGTGACCGTTCTTCTGTCCGGAAGGAGGCTTATCTCAGGTAATTCAACAGCGAGACTTCGCTGAGTTGTGCCACGACCTGAGCCGACGCCTGCACGGCGATCTGCGACAGCTGCAACTCCGTCACGGCCTTCAGCGGATCGACGTCGGTACGGCTCGACACCAGCTTCTCCAGCGACAACTGCTGCGCCTCGTGGCTGGTAGTGATCTGTTCCATGCGCTTCTGCAGCGAACCGTTGCGCGCCCCGGTGTCGATAGTCGCGGTCGAGGCCGCGTCCAGCCGTTTCATTTGTGCGGTCAGGAAGGTCTTCTGCGCATCGGTCGGCTTGCCGGTCAGCGGCCCGGTGGCCGGGTTGTCATTGTAGGCCTTGATGTCACGGAAGATCTCGAAGATGTGGCTCTGGGTGACGCCGTCGGCCTCGATGAATTTGAAGCCATCGGCGAGGTAGCCTGTCTCGACCGAGGTGTTCTCGGCGATCCGCGACACCGCCTTGATCTGGTCGTTGGCGAGGGTCGCGGCCACGCTCGGCGCGGCTGCCAGTTCGCTCAGAGTCGCCACCGTCACGGGCTGGTTGGTGGTATTGGCCCCGGCGAACAGATAGCCGCCCTGATGGCGATAGTTCAGGCCGTTGGACACCGACTGGAACTGGCCCTCCAGGCCCAGCATCAATGTCGCCGACGAGTCCGAAGCCAGGACGCTGGCGATCGCCTCGCGCGCGGAGCCCAGAGCATCGGCGATCTGGTTGAGCGCCAGGTCCTGGGCGTCCAGCCGCGCCGTCACAGCCTCACCCGTGTTGAGGAAACCCTGCACGCGGGACTCCGCGCCCTTCAGCGCCGTCAGCGTCTCCGAACTGCGGCCGTAGCCGGTCAGGTCAGTCGCATTCTTGCGGGTCGAGACCCGCTCTCCAGCGTCGGTCTGGGCCTGCTGCGCCTGCATCAGGTTCAGCAGCGCCGACTGATAGTTTCCGGTTGTCGAAACGCGGCTCATCAGATCATCCCCAGCAGAGTATCGTACATTTCACTGGCCGCCTGAATCAACCGGGCGGAGGCGTTGAAGGCCTGCTGATAGGTGGTCATCAGCACCAGCTCTTCATCCAGGTTCACGCCTTCATAGTTGGCCTGGCGCGCATCGGCCTCGGTGGCCAAGGCCTGGGCGCTCGCCTGTCGTGTCTTGGCCGCCTGGGCCCGCCCGCCGATCTCGCCGGACAATTCTGACGCATAGCGCGACACGGACAGGTTGCCGCCGGGACTGTCCCCGGCCGCCGAGAACCTCGCCGTCCTCTGGCCCGCATCGGCCAGCGTCAGCGCGCCGCGTCCATCACCGGAGCTCAGCGCCGCCGTCCCGACCGACGCGGCCAGGTTCAGTTGGGCCAGCGCCAGTTTCGACGGGCTCTGCTGGATGTCGGTGCGCACCTTGAATCCGTCCGCGCGCGACGCCCGCACCCCGCCGCCCAGGCCGAACAGCTCGGTGGCCGAAACGCCCGAGGGGATCTGGACCGTGGTGTCTTCCAGCACGCTCATGCGCGGCGCCGGATCGCCCAGCGGCGTGAACTTCATCTCGCCGTTCGCATCCAGCGCAAAGCTGCCGTAGCGGCCGACGCCGGTCACGGTGCTGTTCAGGGCGGTCAGCATGTCGCCCACCGTCCCGCCGGCCGGGATCGCCACCTGGATGTCGCGGATCCTGGCCCCGCTCTGGCCGGTAAAGCGGAAGCTCAACGTCTCGCCGGCGGTGAACCCGTGCGCCGACGTGGCGGTCATGCCCAGGTCATACAGCGGGGGCCGCTCGCTGGAGATCAGGTCGTTCATCCCGAAATAGTGGGAGAAGCCGCGCCCGGCCTTGGCGCCGGGTGTCGCCGTGCTGTCGGCGATGGCGACGCCGTTCGATCCCGTCGCGGCGATGCTCAGGCTGCCCCCGACGAAGCTGGCCGTCGCCGCGCCGCCCAGGGCGGTGTTCACGTCGGTCAGGAAGTTCGCCATCGGCGTGACTGCCCCGCCGTTGATGCTGACTCCGGTTCCCGAGAAGACCAGATCGACGCGGGTAGTGATCGCACCGGTCGTGGGGTTCACCACCGCGATCGTCGTCCCGCCGGTGAAGCCGGTCAGGGCGGTGGTCAGGTCCTGTCCCACGTTCTTCCCGGTCAGGGTCGTGGGCGGCGGCACCGCGGAGTTGGCGTTGTGCGCCCGGTTCAGTTCATCGACGACGTGGGTGACCAGTTCGGCCAGCCGCTCCGCCGCCTGCGGCGCGTCGACGTCGCGTAGTTCCAGCAATCCCTTGATCTCGCCGCTCTTCAGCCCGTCGGCGAAGGCGCGCTTGGTCCCGCCCGGCTCGGTGACCCAGATCTCGTTGAAGCCGGTCTCGGCGTTGACCGTGCCCGCGCGATTGTACTGCAGCGTCGCCGCGCCCGCTCCGGCCAGCAGGATGCCGGCGCCTGTCCGGATCGACACCCCGCCGACCGATCGCTGCGACACCTGCACGTCCATCAGACTGGACAGCTCATCGACCAGCCGGGCCTGCTGAGTCTGCGCCCCCGAGGCGTCGCCGTTCAGCACCGTGGCCTTGGCGATATCGACGTTCAGCGTCTCGATCTGCTGGAGCAGGCTGTTGGCCTTCTCGATGGCGCTCTGGATCCGGCCGTCCGCGTCCTCGCGCACGGCCTGTATCTGGCCGGAGATACGGCCAGCCTCGTCGAGGATCGCCTGGGTCCTGAACAGGGCGTCCTGACGGCGGGGGCCCGACACGGCATCCTCGCCGGCCACGGCGAAGGCCGCGAAGATGTCGTCGATCTGGGAGAAGAAGCCCGTATCCCCGCCCGGGTCGCCGAACAGCGACTGGATACGGTCGTACAGTTCGTAACGCACGCCCTGGCGGCTGGCCTCGGCCCCTGCGCTGAGCGACGCGGCCTGCAGGAACCGGTCGGTGGCAATGCGCACGCGCGCCACCTCGACGCCGGAGCCGACGCCCTGGGTCGTCAGCGACACCTGGTCAGCGATCTTGCGGACATATCCGGGCGTGTTGACGTTGGAGACGTTGTCCGAGACCACGCGCAACTGCGTCTGGGCCGTCTGCAGCCCCGAGTTGGCGATGTTCAGGATGGTGCTCAGGCTCATCCGATTAACCCTTCGCCCGGCAAGCCCTGCCCGGCAGGCTGCGCGTCTTGCCCAGCCGTGCGCGTATACGGCGAGAGCAACACCTTGTTTTTCTTGAACATCACTGAACGCGACTGGACCATGGTGATTCAGATCGCAAACGGCGGGCCACACACGGAACAGGGTGGCGCTCACCCGGAAAGGTCTTGGAAGGGCGCCGGGCAAAAAGCGACGTCTGCGCGGCAAAAAAGGTCGCTGACGCCCACCACATCAGCCGGGCCGCCCGCAGCAATTATCGATTAAAAACAGTTGGATGATATCGAACGCGACGCTTGGCCCGACCCTTGCGACGGCCCATCCGAATGTTCCGGCGCAGCAGGCGCCCTTGTCCTCCAGTCGTGAATTGCCTGCCGCCGCATGTCCGCGCCCAGCCTCGCCATTCCTGCCGCGCCCGCCGTGGGCCACGCCGCTCCAAAGCGCGGCGCAGCGACGCCTGACGCCGACTTCGCGGCCATCCTGGACGAGTCCGCCCCGCCAGAGGCGCCCGCCAGAACACCCGCCGCCACCGGGTGGAAGCGCGATGCGGAAGCTGCCCCCGCCGAAGATGCGTTTGTCGAGGTCGCTCCGGAAACCTTGGCCGATGCCGCTCCCGTCAAGAACGATCTCATCGTCGCCGCCTCCGTCCCCCTGATCGTCGCCGCAGTCCCGGTCATCGTCGAGGCCGCCACGATGGAAGCCGCCCCGACCGCTGTTGCCCCTGCGGCGGAGGCGCCCGCGCCATCCGACGATCTCGTCCTTCCTCCGCCCATGGCGACGGGCCAGCCCGACGCAGCGGTCGCAACGGCGCCGATGGCCGACGACAACGCCCCTGCCCCGGTGCCTGCGCCCGCGCCCGCGCCCGCGCCGACAGATCAGACCCGCTCAGGGACCGAAACGGCGCCCGCCGTCAAAGCCGAGGCTCCCAGCCCCGCGCCTGCTTCAGTGCCGGCGCCGGCGCCGGCCGACATGCCCGATCTCGCGGCTCTCCAGGCGGAACAGACCAAGGGTTCGGCCCAGAACCCTTCAGCCGCCCCGGTGGCGAAGTCGGCCGCCGCTCCCGTCGCAGCTACTGTGGCGGCGCCGCGCCCGGCGAAACCCGCCGCCGACGTTGCGGTCTCCGCCGAAGCCGCTCCCGCGGACGCCGCCGAGGACGCCGCCGCCCTGGCCGCGCCGCTCGAGGCTCCGGCCGCCCCGGTCGACGCGCCTCGCACCCGCGACGTGATTGATCGGGTCCAGGCGACCCGCCCTGAGGGTCGGAGCGGCGCTTTCGCCGATCCTGATGTGTCGCCCCAGGCGGACGGCCCCGACGCCGCGAGCCCCAAGGCTTCGACCCCGACCGCCTCGGCCCGTCTCGACCCTGCTGTTGCCGCCCCCCCCGCCTCTCTCGTCCTGACCGGCGCCGATGAGGGAGTCTCGGCCCCGCTCGCCGCGGCCGCCCAGCCGACGGAAGCCCGCCCCGCCCAAACCGTCGTGTCCCTGGCCCTCTCCACCCTTTCCCGCGCCACCATCGAAACCACGGCCCAGATCGCCGCCCAGATCGTGCGCAAGCTGGAAGGCCGCTCGACCCGTTTCGAAATGGCCCTGACGCCGGAGGGTCTCGGCCAGGTCGACGTCAGCCTCGACATCGATGCGGACGGCAAACTCATCGCCCGGATGGCCTTCGACAATCCGTTGGCCGCCACCGAGCTGCGCGGCCGGGCCGATGAGCTGCGTCGCCAGCTCCAGGACGCGGGCTTCACCGTCGCTGACGACGCCCTGTCCTTCGCCGAGCGCGACGCCTCCGCCGGCCAGCAGGGCGGCTCGGCCTTCGACCGCCGGCCCGATCCCCGCAACGCCCGCGCCTTCGGCGCCGCCTCGCGGCTGGAGGCGGACGCCGACCGCCTGCTGACGCCGGGCCGCTGGATCCCTCTCACCCTGACGCCCGACCGCGTCGATATGAAGGTCTGACCCCATGGTCGACGCAATCACCGCCAACGAGGCCGTCAGCCGCACCGGAACCAGCCGCGCCAGCCTGGTCTCGAACTTCGAGACCTTCCTGCAGCTGCTGACCGCCCAGCTGAAGAACCAGGACCCGCTTTCGCCGCTCGATTCCAACGAGTTCACCGCCCAGCTGACCCAGATGACCGGTGTCGAGCAGCAACTGCTCACCAACGACCTGCTGACCAGCCTCCTGGACGCCCAGCAGGGCGGCGGCCTGGGCACAGCCTCCAACTACATCGGCAAGGACGCCACGGCGGCCTGGGGCGTCACCAAGCTGGACGAAGGCTCGGCCAACTGGTCCTACGAACTCGGCGCCGCGGCCTCCGAAGCCACGCTCCAGGTGCTGGACTCGAGCGGCAAGGTCGTCTGGACCGGCCCCGCCCCGGATCGCACCACCGGGACCCACGATTTCGTCTGGAACGGCAAGACCACCGCCGGCGGTCAACTGCCCGACGGCGGCGTTTATTCGCTGAAGGTCACTGCCAAGAACGGGACGAACACCATCGAGTCCCAGGTCCTGACCCGCGGCCGCGTCACCGGCGTCGAGATGTATGACGGCGTCCCCTACCTGACCATCGGCAACTCGATCGTGCCTGTCTCGAGCGTCTTCGGACTGCAGGACCACGTCGCCGCCGCCGAAGCCTCTGCCGCCAGCGCCGACGACGACGAGAAAAGCCTCGCCGCCCGCATCGCCGATGCCCTGAACCCCCTCAAGTTGCTTTCCTAAGGAGCCCACGTCGTGAGCATCAACTCAGCCCTTCTGGCCGGCGTGTCCGGTCTGACCGCCAACTCCGCCGCCCTCGCCGCCATCTCGCAGAACATCGCGAACGTGAACACCGTCGGCTACAAGCGGACCAGCGTCGACTTCTCGACCGTCGTCAACGCCCAGAACCAGGGCGCAGGCTACTCTGCAGGCGGCATCCTGGGCACGACCCGCAACTACATCTCCCAGGCCGGTCAGCTTCAGCGCACGACCTCCTCGACCGATCTCGGCATCGCCGGCCAGGGCTTCTTCGTAGCGACGGAGAAGGCCGAGGGCCTGGACGCCGGCGACGCCCGCCTGTTCACCCGCGCGGGCGCGTTCCGGGTCGACGAGTTCGGTTATCTGAAGAACACCGCCGGCCTCTACCTCCAGGGCTGGCCGGTGGACTCCGAGGGCGGCATCGCCCGCGACCCGTCGGACCTGAACAAGCTGAAGTCGATCAACGTCGGCTCGGTCGGCGGCACGGCCGAGGCCACGACCCGCGCCCAGCTCAATGCCAACCTGCAGTCCAGCCAGGCCGTGTCACCTGACATCGCCACCTACAACCTGGCGACCAACTCGATGTCCATGTACGATGCAGAGGCCGGCACGGGCTTCAAGCCCGACTTCCAGATCACGATCCCCGCTTCGGATTCCAAGGGCGGCCAGCGCTCGATCGCCTACTCCTTCATCAAGACCGCCAACCCGAACGAATGGCGCGCGGAAGTCCATGTCATCCCGGCCAGCGACGTCGAGAACGGCTCCACGCCATCCAACGGCATCCTGAAGGCCGGGCTGGTCTTGTTCACCCAGGACGGCCGCCTCGACGTCGACGGCATGAAGGCGGCGGAAATCGCGACGCCAGGCACCATGCTGTTCGCCGATCCGTCCGTCGCCTCCATCACCCTCGGCGCCTCCGACCCTGCGACGGTAGGCACCGCCGTTGCGCCCCAGTGGCGCGACTCCCTCGGCATCGACGACCAGACCATCACCTTCGATCTCTCCGCCTCGGCGGGCGGCCTGACCCAGTACGACTCGGATTCGATCGTCCAGGCCGTGACCACCAACGGCACGGCCTTCGGCAACCTGTCGAACATCGAGATCGACGACGAAGGCTATATCACCGCCATCTTCGACAACGGCGTCACCCGCCGTGTCGCCCAGGTCGCCCTGGCCACCTTCACCAGCGCCGACAGCCTGGCCGTCGCCAACGCCAATGCCTACCGGGTCAGCCAGGGCTCCGGCACCTACAACCTCAAGGCCCCCGGCACCGGCGGCGCAGGTCTGATCGGAGCCTCCCAGCTGGAAGCGTCCACGGTCGATCTGTCACTGGAGTTTACCGGCCTGATCACCACCCAGCGCGCCTACTCCGCCTCGTCCAAGATCATCACCACCGCAGATGAGATGTTGGCCGAACTTATCAGCATCAAACGCTGATCTTCAGGTAACGCGGCGTTCAGCTAGATGAAGATTTACTCAACAAGCGGCCGAAACGGCGTTCCGGGAGAGGATGGATTTTATCCATTCCTTCACCACGACGCTAAACGCGGCCTTAGCGGCGCCTCGCTATCTTCACGATCAATTGGTGGTGGTGAATGAGGCAAAAGCCCATGTTGCAAGAGCGACGCGTGAACAAGCAAGGCGAGCAGTATGTCGTCGGTCCGACGGGCACCCCCCTGACGATGCGTGACCTGCCGCCCGAGAATACCGACCGCTGGGTCATCCGTCGCAAGGCGGAAGTCGTGGCGGCCGTGCGCGGCGGGCTGCTCAGCCTGGACGACGCGCTTCTCCGCTATCGTCTGACGGCCGAGGAGTTCCTCGCCTGGCAAAAGGCGATCGACAAATGGGGTATGCAGGGCCTGCGCACGACGCGGATCCAGAACTACCGCTCCTGAAGGTTTCCTCCCGAGACGACGACAACGGCCGCGCCCGGCGACGGGGGCGGCCGTTGCCGTTTGGGGGATCGGCCTCGAAATCGTCCCCCATCCTGTCTATATGCGCGCTATGACTTTGGCTGAGCCAATCTGCGCGATCCCCGACATCGCCCCCCTTTCGTCTCCGGCCGAGCTGGACGCGGCGGTCGAGAGCGCACGGCTGGCCGTCGGCCTGCCGGTCGGCTCACGCATTGTGGCGGCCATGTCCGGAGGCGTGGACTCTACCGTCGTCGCGGCATTGCTGCACAAGGCCGGCTATGACGTCGTCGGCGTCACCCTCCAACTCTACGACCACGGCGCGGCGCTGAAGAAGAAGGGCGCCTGCTGCGCGGGTCAGGACATCCACGACGCCCGTCTGGCCGCCGAGATGCTGGGCATTCCCCACTATGTCCTCGACTACGAGAGCCGCTTCCGCGACGCCGTCATCGACCAGTTCGCCGACGACTATCTGCAGGGCCGCACGCCGGTCCCCTGCATCCGCTGCAATCAGACGGTCAAGTTCCGCGACCTGCTCGACGTCGCCCGCGACCTCGGCGCCGCCGCCATGGCGACCGGCCACTATGTCGGGCGAGCCGTCGCCGCCGATGGCCAGACCCAGATGCGCAAGGCCATCGACCCCTCGCGCGACCAGTCCTATTTCCTGTTCGCCACCACGCGCGACCAGCTCGACTATCTGCGCTTCCCGCTCGCCG
This sequence comes from Brevundimonas sp. DC300-4, assembly GCF_049897365.1. Taxonomy (NCBI): domain Bacteria; kingdom Pseudomonadati; phylum Pseudomonadota; class Alphaproteobacteria; order Caulobacterales; family Caulobacteraceae; genus Brevundimonas; species Brevundimonas sp. DC300-4. Next base: position 94,184 of record NZ_JAFCWC010000008.1, on the reverse strand, counting down.
GTCTGGAAAAGCCCGCCGTGCGCGGCGTCGCCCAGTCGCTGGGCCTCAAGATCGCCTCCAAGCCCGACAGCCAGGACATCTGTTTCGTCCCGTCCGGCGACTATCGCACCCTGATCGACCGCCTGCGCCCCCAAGGGCGCGAGGCCGGAGAGATCGTGCACATGGACGGCCGCGTTCTTGGAAATCACGCGGGCATCACCGACTACACCATCGGCCAGCGCCGCGGCCTGAACGTCGCCGTGGGCGAGCCCCTGTTCGTGACGAAGCTGGACCCCGAGAACCGCCGCGTCATCGTCGGCCCGCGCGAGGCCCTGCTGACCGCCTCCCTGACGCTCGACGAGACCAACTGGCTGGGCGACCACGCCTCGATCGAAGCGGCAGCCGAAGCCCATGCGCCGGTCCTCGCCCGTGTCCGCTCGACCCGCCCGCCCTCGCCCGCCCGCCTGACGCTTCGGGACGGGGCGATCTCGATCGTCTTCGAGACCGGCGAAGAAGGCGTCGCCCCCGGCCAGGCCTGCGCCCTCTACGACCCCGCCGACCCGGACCGCCTGCTGGGCGGAGGCTTCATCGCCAGCACCACGGCCTGTGGTGTCTGACGAACTCCACACTCGAGCGGGCCTGCCCGAGCCGTACCGCTACCTCCTCGCCGACCTCCCCCGCGACCGCTGGCACGGCCATGAGGTCGCGGCCATGGCCCGGTTCTGGCTGCAGATGCACTCCGGCTTCCGCCGCGAGGCCGCGGCTATGGACGCCCTGACCGGCCAGTGGCGCTCGGGCGCTCTCGCCCTGCCCGACCTGCACCGCCGGCTGATCCCGACCCTGCAGTCGTTCCTCCAGCACCTCGACGGCCACCACAACATCGAGACCCACCACTATTTCCCGACCATGCGTCAGGTGGAGCCCCGCATCGGCGCCGGCATCGACCTGCTGGACCGCGACCACGACGTCATCCACGGCCATCTGGAGACCCTGTTCCAGACCGGCCTCGCCTTTCATCAAGGCGTCAGCGGCCATGCGCCCACGGCAAGCGACGCCGCCTCCCGCCTCGCCGACGCCCTCGACAAGGCCGGTCCGTCGCTGTCCCGCCACCTCGAGGACGAGGAGGACATCGTCATCCCCCTGATCACCCGCCACGCGGATCACTTCAAAGGCTGAAGCCTAGGTCGGCGACATCGGCCCGCGCATGGCCCGCCCGCCGTCGTGCGACCGTTCCGCCAGCACATAGCCATGCTCGGCCATCATGGCCGGCTGGTCCGCCACCTTCGTCGTCATGAAGGCCATGGCCACATCGTTCAGCCGGGCCAGCGGCGTGTCCCGCTCGACCCGTCCCAGCCAGCCCGCCAGCTTCGGCCAGCGCCCGGCATCGACCTCGAGCCCGACCACCCGCGCGTTCAGGAAGGCCGGCGCCAGGCTGAAGTCCGCCAGTCCGGCCGTCGCGCCGAACAGAAAGCCGGTCCCGGGCGTCACGCTCTCCAGATAATCGAACGTCTCCGGGATCTCGACCGTCTTCGCCTTCTCGACCGCATCCCGATCGATCTCTTCCTTCAGGATGCGCGGCTTGATCGCCAGCTGGAAGAACAGCTTCCAGCCCAGCACGTCGAACAGCCGGGTGTCGGCGTATTCCTCGATCCAGCGCGCCCTCGCCCGGTCCTTCGGATCGGTCGGCAGCACCGACGGCGTGGGCCGGGTGTCCTCGATATACTGGGCGATGATACTGCTGTCGCACAGCGTCAGATCGCCCTCGATCCACACCGGGATGCGCCGCAAGGGGCTGATCTTCGAGAAGCGCTCGTCGCCCCGGAACGGGGTGATCGGATCGATGGCGACCTCGATCCCCTTCACCGCGCAGATCGCCAGGATCTTGCGCACATAGGGCGAGACCGGATTGCCGATCAGGGTGACCGCCGGCTGGCTCACGCCGCCTCTTCCGCCGCCGTATCCCTGGGCATGACCTCCCCGACCGTCGGACAATTCTCGACGCGGGTCAGCTTGATGTCGCGCCGGTTCACCAGCTCGCCGCAGCAGCTGCAGGCCAGGCGGGGCTGCAGGGAGTGGCCACAGGTCGCGTGGATCATGTCGAACCCCGCAGTCTCCTCGCCATAGACATGCTTTGCCCCCCAGCCGTGCAGGGTGACCAGCACGTCGGACAGATCCTTGCCCTTGGCGGTCAGGACGTACTCGTTCCTCGGCGGCCGCTCCGAATACAGCCGCGGCTCGAGCACCCCGTGCTGCACCAGCGTCTTCAGCCGCGCTGCCAGGACGTTGCGGGCCACGCCCAGCCGCTCCTGCCACTGTTCGAACCGTTTCACGCCCTGAAACGCGTCGCGGATGACCAGCAGCGTCCACGGATCGCCGATGACTTCGAGCGTCGCGGCGATCGAGCAGCTCTGGCGAGAATAGTCGGCTGTGCGTCCCATGACACGAAGGTGACGTCGCGTCAGCGGTTTGGCAAGAGGGTTGCCAAAAGGAACGCAGTAAGTCAGTCTTGTTTGGCTACGGACGCGGCGAGCAGGCCTCGCGGCATTCCTGCATTCCTGAACTGTGCGGGCGGCGACCTGTTTGCCGCCCGCCTTCTTTTCACCGTGGACCCCGGCCTTCGCCGGGGTGCACGGAGGGAGATGGAAAGACCGACGATGCCTGAACAGACGATCACGGAAGCCCTGACCCTCGCGCCCGGCGACGACGGCGCGCTCAGCGCCGACCTCCACGGCGACTTTTCCAACGGCCGGCTCAATGCCCCGCCGGAGACCGGCTTCCCGTTCGGCGGCCTGATCGCGGCCTTGTGCGCCTCCGCAATGCAGCAGGGCCTCGGCATCACCGCCCCCCTGCGCAGCCTGTCGGTCCAGTACATGACCCCGGCCCGGTTCGGTCAGCCGATCCACTTCACGCCCCGGCTGCTGCGCGGCGGCCGCAGCGCCGCCTTCGCCCAGGTCGACGTCACCCAGAGGGACAGGGAGGGCCAGGACCGCCTGACCAACCACGCCAGCGCCACCTTCGGCGACGACGTCCCCGGTGCGGCCCTGACACCGCTGGCCGCCCTGCCTCCGCTGGGCGCGCTCCAGACTGGCCGCGACCTCGAAGGCCCGATGGCCCGGCGCTTCTCCCAGCACGTCGACTATCGCTTCGAGACCGGCCCCCACATCCTCCAGCCGGTCCCCGGCCGCCCCGTCATCGAGCGCTGCTGGATGAAGATCCGCGACGGCGGCCCGCTCGACGTCATCGGCCTCTGCTACCTGCTGGACGCGCTGTATCCGCCGGTCTGGACCGCCATCGACAAGCCGCTGGGCATGGCCACGGTCGACCTCCGCTACGATATCCTCACCGACCCGACGCCCGGGCACTGCCCCGACGGCTGGGCCTTCTTCGAGTTCCGCATGCTCGACTTCGGCTCCGGCTGGACCGTCGACGAAGCCACCGTCTGGGCCGCCGACGGCACGCCCCTGGCGCTGGCGCGACAACGCAGGAAGCTGGCGCCGGTCCGGCCTCCACGCCCCTGACCCTCTCCCTCCGGGAGAGGGAGAACACTCATACCCATCAACGGATCCCCGGAATCCGCCCTTCAAATCAAGGCCCGGCTCTGTTTAAAGCCTTTATCGCAGGCGCCCCTCAAAACCGTGCGACACTGCCACCGATCTTTGACATCGCCACTCGCACACCGCCCCCGATGTAGACTCTGTCGACTCTATCGACTCCATTTTTGGAGTCGCACGACCCGACCGCTTCGGACGCTTCGGACGCTTCGGACGGTGTTTTGCAGTCCGCCCCGCCGTCTTCCCAAGGCCACACCCCCGCTCTAAGACGCGCCTCCCCTTACCGAGACCCGCCCTTGCCCTTCCCGTTCGAGATTTCCGCCACCGAAGGCCGCGCCCGCACCGGCGTCCTGAAGACCCCGCGCGGCGACATCCGCACCCCCGCCTTCATGCCGGTCGGCACCGCCGCCACGGTCAAGGCGATGACCGTCGAACAGGTCAAGGCGACCGGCGCCGACATCATCCTGGGCAACACCTACCACCTGATGCTGCGCCCCGGCCCCGAGCGGATGGAGCGGCTCGGGGGCCTCCACAAATTCATGGGCTGGGACAAGCCGATCCTGACCGACTCTGGCGGCTTCCAGGTCATGTCCCTGGCCGGCATCTCGAAGGTCAAGGAAGAGGCCGTCACCTTCGCCAGCCACATCGACGGCTCCAAACACATCCTGTCGCCCGAACGCTCGATCGAGATTCAGGCCGACCGCATCGGCGCCGATATCTCGATGCAGCTCGACCAGTGCGTCGCCTGGCCGGCCGAGAAGCCCGCCGCAAAAGCCGCCATGGAACTCAGCATCCGCTGGGGCGCCCGCTCGAAGGCCGCCTTCGGCACGCGCGAGACCCAGGCCCTGTTCGGCATCCAGCAGGGTTCCACCTTCGAGGACCTGCGCCGCCAGTCGTCGGACCAGCTCCGGGAGATCGGCTTCGACGGCTACGCCATCGGCGGCCTCGCGGTCGGCGAAGGCCACACGGCCATGTGCGAGGTCCTCGACTACGCGCCCGACATGCTGCCCGCCGACCGACCCCGCTATCTGATGGGCGTCGGCAAGCCGATCGACCTGGTCGAGGCTGTGTATCGCGGCGTCGATATGTTCGACTGCGTCCTGCCCACACGCGCCGGCCGCCACGGCCAGGCCTGGACCTGGGACGGCCCCATGAACCTCAAGAACGCCCGCTTCGCCGAGGACCAGGATCCGCTCGACCCGACCATCGACGGCCCGTCCTCGCAGTATTCGAAGGCTTATTTGCACCACCTGATCCGGGCCGACGAAATCCTCGGCAAGATCCTGCTCTCCTGGCACAACATCGCCTTCTTCCAGGCCCTGACCGCCTCCATGCGCGACGCCATCCAGCACGGCCGCTTCGAACAGTTCCGCCGCGACTTCCACACCCGCCACACGTCGAACTGACATGCGGATCGAGAAGTCAGGCTTCCACGCCTACAGCACCTACCTTGAGGAACCGCCCCGCCCGGACGGCAACGAGACCGCGCTGCATCGGCACGTCATCATCATTGGCGGCGACAAATATTCGTTCTTCGCCCACTGGTCCGGCAAGTTCGCTCACAAGGGCGAGCGCATCTCCTTCGACTGGGACTGGGACCGCACCGGCGAGTTCCGCAACATCGACAAGCCGTCGTTCGAAGCCTTCTCGAAGGATGGCGCGGTCCAGATCAGAGGAGATCGTACCGACAAGCGCCGGCCCGGCCGCTAGCTACCGTTGCGACCGCCCCGTCGGCCGGAACCAGGCGGGCGAAGCCGGCGGCGAACAGTCAGCCCGCATGCCCAGCCCTTTCAGGAAGGCCCGCCTCAGCCGCCCGGCCTCGACCGCGTCCTGAACCATCTTCGACCGCGCCTGGGCCCCCGTCAGCTGCCGCACCCAGCTGCGGTACGGAATGAAGTCCGTCGTCGCGTCCCGGATCGCGTCCAACATTGCCTCGGCGAGCGCGTCCTGGGTCCGTTCATTCAGGGTCGGACTGTCGGGCGCCGCCGGCTCGTCCCGATCGGGGCCCAAAGCCTCGTCCAGCCTCGCCACCTCGGCGCCGATGGTTGTGCACTGGTTCAGATTGCGCCGGTCATACGGATTGGCCTGGGCCTGCAGCAGCGCGGTCGGGATCTGGTCCCGACGAACGTTCAGGTCGACCAGCGGCGACGTCACCGCATCGCCGAAACCGGCCCCCACCTGCCGCGCGGTCGAACAGCCGCCCAGCAGGGCCAGAACCGAAATAGAGAGGAGGACGCGACGCAACGGCACCAAAACCTAGCCCGCGTTCAACGGCCGGATCGACTCGGCCGTGAACGGCTGGATCTCGCTGCCGAAATTGACCCACAGTACGGTCGTCGGATCGCCGTCCTCCACATAGAAGACGCGATCGCCCGACATCTGCTCGCCCAGATCCCCGCAGGGCGGATCCATCGGCTCGCTGTTGCCGTCGCCGGAGGAGAAGGCCTCCCACCGGGCCATGATCGGCTCGGGCGGAACGAGGTGGTAGATACCCTCGGCCACGCCGTCATAGGTCGGGCGCGCCAGCACGCACTGGGCCGTGTGCGGCCCCGGCGACTTGGTCCGGATCTCGGCCAGGACGGCGTCGATCGGCGCGTCGGCGGCCTTCTTGAACACGATAATCGTCGGGCTGCGCGCAGTCTGGCCGTCATAGGTCCCCTCCAACGCGAAGCCCGGCAGGCTGGCGTCATGAACCATGTGCGTATTGCCGGCCTGCGGACAGGCATAGCTCCAGACCGACAGCCCGGAGCCCTGGGTCTCGCCCCAGGTGCAGTTGACGAAGGTCTCCTGCATCATCTGACTGGGCTGCGGCGCAGCGGTCTGGGCAGGAGCCCGAACGGCGTCGGCCTTGCCTTCGGTCTGGTTGCAGGCCGTCAGCCCGATAAGCGCGACCGAAGCCGCCATGATCCCGATGTTCCGCATGTCCGTCCTCCCCGAATGGTGCCGCACCATACCGGCGACCCGCACGAAGTCCACGCGGCCGGCCGGTCGATCATGAAAGCAAGGAGAACACTTGTGGCTCAAGCAGCAAGCGACCGCATCGCCAGCGGGAGCCACCAACAAAAGATAAGATGGTACGCCCTCTCGGGCTCGAACCGAGGACCCTCTGATTAAAAGTCAGATGCTCTAACCAACTGAGCTAAGGGCGCGCACCGAAATCCGAAACGGCTTGGTCGTTTCGCGGTTGCGCCTTCTGGTTCATCGAACCCGCCGGGTCAAGGCCTCACCTCGACCAAACTGACGACCGCAGCTAGCAAGGCCTCCATGAAACCTCTTTCCGGCGTACGCATCATCGAGTTCGACGGCTTGGGTCCCGTGACCTTCGCCGGCATGGTCCTGGCCGATATGGGGGCCGATGTGCTGCGCCTCAGCCGCGCTGACGGGGCCGGCGTCTTCGGCGATGTCGGAAACGCCGTCATGCACCGGGCAAGGACCGCCGTGCCCGTCGACCTCAAGTCGCCCACCGACCGCGACCGCGTCCTCGACCTGATCGCGAGCGCCGACGCCGTGATCGAGGGCTTCCGCCCCGGCGTGCTGGAACGACTCGGTCTTGGGCCGGAGGACTGCGCCGCCCGCAATCCGAAGCTCGTCTTCGGCAGGGTCACGGGCTGGGGCCAGACGGGTCCGCTAGCCCAGACCGTCGGCCACGACATCAACTACATCGGTCTGACCGGCGCGCTGCACGCCATGGGCGAGGCGGGTCGCCCGCCCGTCCCGCCGCTGAACCTCGTCGGCGACTACGGCGGCGGCGCCATGCTGCTTGTGACAGGCGTGCTCGCCGCCATCATCGAGGCGCGGACCACCGGCAAGGGCCGCGTCGTCGACGCCGCCATGACCGACGGCACGGCTCTGCTGTCCGCCCTGTTCTTCGCCATGACAGCGAGCGGCCACTGGTCCGGCGAGCGCGGCGCCAATCTGCTGGACGGCGCCGCGCCCTTCTATCGCTGCTACGCCTGCGCCGACGGCAGGTTCGTCGCGGTTGGAGCGCTGGAGCCTCGCTTCTACGCCGCCTTGCTCGCCGGACTGGATCTCGAGGCCGCCGATGCGCCTCAGTTCCCGGTCAGCGGCTGGCCGTCGCTGGAAGCCAGGTTCACGGAACTGTTCGCGGACCGGACCCGCGACGAGTGGGCCGCCCATTTCGAGGGAACCGAAGCCTGCGTCACGCCAGTGCTGACCTTCGCAGAGGCCGCCGACCATCCGCACAATCACGCTCGAGAAACCCTCGCCGGCTCTCCGCTCCAGCCCTCGCCGGCCCCCCGTTTCGATGGCCGGGTGGCGCCGATTGAGCCGTCGGCATCGCTTTCCTTGACTGAAGCCCTCTCTCGCTGGGCCTAGGCGACCTGTGCGTTCGTTTCTTCAACCGACCCGGCGCAGGCCTCCGCCAGGGTCGCGGCCAGCAGTACCGGATCGATCGGCTTGGTCAGGAAGGCATAGACCCCCGTCGCGTCCCAGGCGGTGCGATGATCGTCCATGGCGTTGGCGGTCAGGGCGATCAGCGGCGTGCTGCGGTTCAGCCCCCCGGCCCGAATCTGGGCCGTGGCCTCCAGGCCGTCCATGACCGGCATCTGCATGTCCATCAGGATGGCATCAAACCGCTGGGTCTTCGCGGCCTCCACCGCCTCGGCCCCGTTCTCGACCAGCAGGATGGTGCAACCGTGCGGCTCCAGCAGCAGGGACAGGATACGCCGGTTCACTGCGTGATCGTCGGCGGCAAGGATGACCTTGCCCTGCAACCCCGCCTGTTCGGCCACCCGACGGCGCGCCTCGGTCGCCGGCTTGGCCACAGCCTCCATCGGCAGGCTCAGTACGAAGGTCGAGCCCTCGCCTTCGACGCTCTCGGCGGCAAGGCTCCCGCCCATGATCTCGGCCAGCCGGCGGCTGATCGCCAGTCCGAGGCCGGTGCCGCCGTATTTGCGCGTCGTGCCCGCGTCGACCTGCTCGAAACTATCGAAGATGCGCGCCAGGCGGTCCGCCGGAATACCGACGCCGGTATCGGTCACCGCAATGATCAGATGATTGTCCTTCGCCCGCCAGTCGACCGCGACGGTGATCGCGCCGTCGTCCGTGAACTTCACCGCGTTGGACAGAAGGTTGAACAGCATCTGCTGCAGGCGCAGCGGATCGGTCCGGACACAGTCGGGCACATCAGGCTCGATCTCGATCTTCAGCCGCACTCCGTTGGCCTCGGCCTTGGGGCCCCAGAGCCGGCCCAGCGAGCCCAGCTTCTCGCGCAGGTCCATCACCGAGGATTCGAGCGTCATCTTGCCCGCCTCAATTTTGGACAGGTCGAGCACGTCATTCAACAGGCCGACCAGCACGTCGCCGGCGTCCAGCAGCATCGACACATGCTCACGCTGTTCCCGGTCCAGCCGCGTCCGGCGCAGCAGATTGGCGGCCGAGATGACCGCGTTCATGGGGGTACGAATCTCATGGCTGATGACGGCCAGGAAGTCGGACTTGGCGGCGCTGGCGACCTCGGCCTTCTGGCGTTCCAGCCGCGCCTCCGCGTTCGCGGTCTGCAGGGCCGTCGTGGTCATCGAGCTCTGCCGCACGGCGACAACAAGATGCATCATGTACAGAACGCCGCCCAAGGCGATCAGCATCTCCTGCGGCTTGCCGTCGACGATGGCGCCGACGATGGGCATGCCGAGAAAATAGAGGCTGTGCGGGATGACCGCCGCGAACAGCAGCGGCCGCACGTGATGCATATGCAGGCTGACGTGCAGCAGGCCCCCGGCCACCTGAACAATGGCGAACAGTCGTCCCGCATCGCCGCCAGCAACCCACAGATACGCCGCGATGCCGGAATAGACGATCACATTGACGGAGGCGGTGGCGCAAAGCGCGATCTTGTAACCAGACGAGGGCACGATCTCCGGCCGTTTGCGCAGCGGCCGGAATACGGCCCAGTCGAGCCATTGCGTCGCCACCACCGCCCCGAACCACACGGCCGGCCAGAAGGTATGGGTCATGAACCACGTGGTTACGGCGATGAACGCCGCCAGACCGATCCGCGTCCTCAGTTCGCGGAACCGCACCTGGGCGATCATGGCATAGCCGTTCGCCGTCATTCTTGAACCCTCTCCCGTTCGGTAGAGTGTCGCGGCAATAGAAGAATGATTGGTTGCCAGAACACCGTTGATCCAGCGTGACCGGCAACGTGGGACGAGTTATGGAACAGGGCTGTTCACGGCGCGTTCCGACGCCGCACTCCGGGGGAGATTTGAAATGAAGCGTTTGATGTTGCTCGTGGCTCTCGGGGCCGCCGGTCTGGCCGTCGCTGGCTGCGAAGACCCCGCGTCCCAGCAGGCCGAGACCGCTCCGCCGCCCATTGAAGCGCCCCTCGCGCCGTCGGCGACCGACCAGGGCGTCCCTGCTGCGGACACCACCGCGCCCACAGACGCTCCACCCACAAACTCGACCCTGCCGCCCGAGCAGCGCTCTTCGGAAGAGACGGTTCAGCCCGAGAGCGAAACCCTGTTCTATTGATCGGCCGCAAGGTCATCCCGATTCGCTGATTGAGGGGGGCCTCAGGCGAGCCTGGTCCAGTTCGGACCATGTCGCCGATCAGGGTAGTATATTGACGTCGAGGTCCTCTCCCTTCCGCAGCATCACCTCCGCGTTCCTCGCGGCGGCCTTCGGCTTGGGCGCCATAGGCGTCGCGAATACCGCCTCGGCCGATCCACGCGCCCAGATCCGCGGCGACCTCGACGCCGAGTTGCGCACGGCCATGACCCGCGCGATCGGCGAGGCCGACGGTCCTCCCACCAACGGTTTCGACGCCCGAAGGCGTGCTCGCGCCGCGATGGCCTCAGTTGAGGCTCTGCTGCGATCCGAAGGCTACTACCAGCCCACGCTGGCGGACATCGTCGAGGGAGAGGACAATCCGATCGCGATCGTCGAGATCACGCCGGGCCCGCGTTTCGTCCTCGCCGCCCCGACCATTCAGTGGATCACGCCCGAGCCTGCGCCCGAGGTCATACGCACGGCCCAGGCCGAGATCGCGCTCGAGCCCGGAGATCCGGGTCGCGCTGCTGACATCATCGCCGGCGAAGGCCGGATCATCGCCAGGCTGGCGCGCGAAGGCTATCCCGATGCCGTGACACAACCGCGTCGCGTCGTCGTCGATCACGCCGCCCTCACCGTCGCACCGACCTTCAACATCAACTCCGGCCCCCTGGTTCGCCTCGACGGCGTGCGGGTGGAGACGCGCGGCCCGACAAATCCCGCCTGGGTCATGGGCCTCGCGCCGTGGAACGAGGATCAGCGTTACGACCCCGAATTGGTGGCGGAACTGGAGCGGCGGCTGCTGGAGACCGGCGTCTACGACGGAGTCGCGGTGGCCCTGACACCGGCAGACCAAACCAACCCGGCGGGCAACCGGCCCATCGTCGTCACACTCACCGACCGGCCGCGCCGCATCCTGGAGGCCGGCGCGACCTTCTCGACCGCCGACGGTTCAGGTGTGAACGGACTCTGGACCTGGTACAATCGCTTCGGCCGCGCCGACACCCTGCGGTTCGAAGCGCGTCTCGCCACGATCGACAGCCGCATCGGCGCCGACCTCAGCCTGCCCCACTGGCGCACGCCGGGCGAAACCCTGGCCCTATCCGCCGCCATAGTGAACGAGGACACCGACGCCTATCGCCGGACCGCCGCCGTCGTGTCCGCCGACCTTCGCCAGCGCATCGGCAAGATCTCGTACTACAGCTACGGCGTCGGTCTGGACGCCGGTCGATACAACGAGAACCGCTTCGATCCGATCACCCGGGCGCCCGTCAGCTTCGACCGTGATCTGGCAATCCTGACCGCCAGGGGCAGCGCCTATATCGATCAATCGAACGACCCGCTGAACCCCACCACCGGCTGGCGCATGACGCTGAATGTCCAGCCGACGGCGGTGGCGGGTGAGGACACCGTCCTGTTCCTGCGCACCGAGGCCCAGACCACCGCCTACATGCCGGTCCAGGACAACGGCCGCACCGTCCTGGCCGGCCGCTTGCGACTGGGTTCGATCCTCGGCGGCGATGAACTCAGCGTCCCGTCGGACCGGCTGTTCTATTCCGGCGGCGGGGGATCGGTGCGCGGCTACGGATACCAGGGCGTCGGACCGCGCCTGCCCGACAACACGCCGCGCGGGGGTCTTTCGCTGTTCGAGGTTTCGGCCGAGGTCCGGCACGACGTGGGCAAGGGTTTCGGCGTCGTCGGCTTCGTGGATGCCGGGGCGATCGGCTTTGCCGAGACGCCAGACTTCTCCGACCTGCGCTACGCCGTGGGCATCGGCGCCCGCTACAACCTGTCCTTCGGCCCGATCCGCGCCGACATCGCCTTCCCGCTCGACAAACGCGAGGGAGACGCAGGCTTCCAGGTCTACGTCAGTATCGGCCAGGCATTTTGACCGAGCTCGTTCCCGACACGCCCGAAGCGCCGGAAACGCCGGCCAAGGCCGAAAAGCGCCGTCGTACCCGGATTCAGGCCATCGCCTTTTTCGGCGGCTTCGCGCTCATGGGCCTGCTGGCCCTGACCCTGATCCTGGCCTTCGGCGGCCGGATGTATCTGGTCTCCGGCCCGGGGCGCGATCTGGTCACCAGCTTCGTCGCCGGCAAGAAGATCAGCCGCTACGGCCGCATCAATGTCGAGGGTCTCCAGGGCGATCTGTTCGACGATTTCACCCTCGCCCGCGTCACCATCACTGATGAAAAGGGCGTCTGGCTGGAGGCGCGCGACGTCCGCGTGGACTGGAGCTATTGGCCCTTGGTCACCCGGCGGTTCCACGCCTCGGACATCACCGCCCGGTCGATCCGTCTGATCCGCCGGCCGGAGCTCGATCCGCCGGACGGCAAGCCGCCCCGGCCCATGCCGATCAGCATCGACATCGACCGGTTCACGGCCGACGTCGAACTCCTTGAAGGCTTCTCCCAGGAGTATGGTCGCTGGCGCCTGACCGGCGACGCCCGCGTCCCGCGCACGGGTGACAAGACGGCGACCGTCAGCGCCTACAGCCTGAACCGGCCGGGCGACTTCCTGCGTGTTGCAGCCACCGTCGGCGCCAGGCCCGAGAATCTGCGCCTGAACCTTCGCGCCAGCGAAGCGCAAGGTGGTCCGCTGGCCGGATCGCTGGGCTATTCGCCCGACCAGCCCTTTTTCGCCTCGGCCCTCGTCAACGGCGACATCGTCAACGCCACGGTACGCACCGGCGACTTCACACCGCTGACCATTCGGGGACGCTATGGCCCCGAGGGCTCGCGCATCTCGGGGTATTTCGATTTCAGCGGGTCCGATCTGCTAGCGCCCTTCGTCGAACGCATCGGTCGCACCGCCCGCTTCGGCTTCGCCGCCATCCCCGACGCGACCCGGGAGAACGTCCAGGGCATGGCCTGGCGCCTGACCTCCGAAAACCTGCAGTCCAGCGCCCAGGGCATGATCCATCTCGACGGCCGCAGCGCGCCGGATGGCGTGGCCCTGACGGTCTCGACCGGGTCGGTCACCCGGCTCGTCGGCACGACCAGCGGCGGGGCGGCGACCTGGTCCGGCGTCTTCACCGGGGACGCCGAGCGCTGGGTGCTGAACGGCGACGTCCGCCTGGCGAATGCCTCTCTGGCCAGCTATGCGGCGCAGGCCATTGCGGGCCCGCTCGACATCTCTGCGGATAACGGCCGCATCGGCCTGACGGGCGATCTCGCCGTGGCCGGGGGACGCAGCGAGGGTATCGTCGGCGCGCTTCTGGGGGCCGCGCCTCGCCTGTCCTTCGAGGCCTCGCGCCTCGCCGACGGGGCCATCCTGCTTCAGAAGGTCGACGTGCGCGGTCAGGCCCTGACCGTGACCGGCTCGGGCGGGCGCGGCCTGACGGGCGGCCTTGGCTTCCAAGGCCGGGCCGATGTCACCGATGTCAGCCGCATCCGAACCGGAGCGCGCGGAACCTTCGGCGGGCCGATCCAGGCAACCTCGGCCCGCAGCGGCGCGCCATGGGTCCTGACCTTTGACGGTCGCGGCGGCCGTCTCGCCACCGGCATGGCCGAACTGGATCGACTGCTCGGCGCGACGCCGCGTCTGCAACTCGCCGGGAGCCTCGACGACGGCCGTATCGCCGTCGAACGGGGCCTCCTGACCGGCGCTGCCGGCACGGCCTCGGCGCGCGGTCTGATCGAGCCCCAGGGCCGTCTGCGTCTGGCCCTGAACTGGAACGCCCGCGGCCCCTTCGGTGTCGGCCCCCTCGCTATCGACGGAGCCATGACCGGCGCCGGCGCCTTGACCGGCACCCTGGCGCAGCCGCGCGTGGACCTGACCGCCGCCTTCGGCAGTATCGCGGCCGGCCCGCTGACCCTGACCCACGCCGACCTGATCCTGAGTTTCCGCAAGGGCGCGGACGCTTCCGACGGCAATATCATCATGACGGCGGGATCGAACTACGGCCCCGCCCGGGCGGCCGGGAACTTCTTCCTCGGCGGAAATCGCATCCGCCTGACCGAGGTCGACCTGAATGCCGGAGGGATAACCGCCCAGGGGTCTGTCGCCCTCGCCAACAATACGCCGTCCAGCGCCGACCTGACTTTTACAGCTCGTCCCGGAGCCTTCCTGGCCTCCGGGAGGGCGGACGGTCGCATCCGTCTGAGCGAAGGCGCAGGCGGGGAAACCGCTATCCTCGACGTCGCCGGCTCCAATGTCCGTCTGGCCGGTTCGACCTATGTCATCCGCACGTTCGAGCTGGACGGCCGCGGCACGCTCGAACGCCTGCCCTTCACCCTGAAGGCCGATGTCGGCGGCGATACGCCCGTCTCCTTTGACGGCACGGGCGTCTATTCGCGGCGGGGCGAGGCCCAGAGCATCACCCTGAGCGGCGGTGGCAAGGTTCGCGAAATCGCCTTCTCCACCCGGAGCCCCGCCGTCATCGCCCTGGCCGGTGACGGTCGTGTCGCCCGTCTCGATCTGTCGGTGGGCGGCGGCGTCCTGATGGGCGAAATCCGCCAGGACTCGGACGCCGTCGTCATCCAGGCGGATCTGACCAGCGTCGAGCTGGGTTCCATCGCGCCCGATCTGCGAGGCCGCGTTACGGGCCGTGTTTCCCTGCGCGGCGCCGGCGACGACCTGTCGGGATCCGCCAACGTCAACCTGGCCCAGCTCCGCAGCGTCGATGCGCCCCGGGGCCTGTCGGTCGACGGCTCGATCAATGCGACCCTGGTCAACGACGCGCTCAGAATCCAGGCCAGTGCAGCCGGGACCGACGCCGTGCGCGCCACCGCAGACATCACCCTGCCGGTCGAGGCGTCGGCCGCGCCGTTGCGCCTGGCCATCGTCCGCACCCGTTCGATGTCGGGCGAGGTCGAGGTCCACGGTCAGATCCAGCCGATCTGGGACGTGTTCTTCGGCGGCGAACGCACCCTGGCCGGTCAGGTCGACGGCAACGCGACCCTGGGCGGCACCCTGGCGGCGCCCCTGATCAACGGGCGGCTGAACCTGCGGGACGGCCGCTTCCGCGACAACGGCGTGGGCCTGACGCTGGACGACGTCACCCTGGCCAGCCGGTTCGACGATGCGACAGCCCTGATCCAGACCTTCACCGCCACCGACGGCTCGGGCGGCACGGTGTCTGGCGGCGGCCGGATCGGTTTGCGCGAGGGTTCGGGTTCGAACTTCGAACTGGCGCTGACCCGTTTCCGCATCATCGACAACGATATCGCCGAGGCCCGCGCCTCGGGTCCTCTGACCGTGGTCCGCGCCGCCGACGGCAACATCCAGCTGGCGGGCGCGATCGGCATCGACGAGGCCCGGATCGAGGCCAATCCGCCGGGCTCCAACGGCATCGTCGGCATGGACGTCGTCGAGATCAACCGCCCCGGCGGCGATCCCGTAGAGACCGACGACGACGGTCCCAGCCGGGGTCCCCAGATCGGCCTCGACATCCGGTTGCGTTCGCGCGGCGACGTCCAGGTCGCGGGCAGGGGGTTGAACGTCCTGCTCAATGTCGACGCCCGTGTACGGGGCACGGTGGCCCAGCCTGTTCTGAGCGGCAACGCCACCATCGTGCGCGGCGACTACGAGTTCGCGGGCAAGCGATTCGTCTTCGACGATCGGGGCTCCATCGCCCTGTCCACCGACCCGGCCCGCATCCGGCTGAACCTGTCGGCGGTGCGTGAGGATCCCGCACTGACCGCGACCATCCGCGTCACCGGGACGGCGGCGCGACCGGAGATCCTGCTGACTTCCACACCGGCTCTGCCCCAGGACGAGATCCTGTCCCAGGTGCTGTTCGGACGTTCGGCGTCGCAGCTGTCGCCGTTCGAGGCGGCCCAGCTGGCGGCGGGGGTGGCCTCGCTGGCAGGTGGCGGCGGCTTCGATGTGATCGGAAACCTGCGCGAACTGGCCGGGCTGGACCGGCTGTCGTTCGGCGGCGAGGCCTCGGCCCTGACCGTCGCGGGCGGCCGCTACATCACCGACAACGTCTATCTGGAAATCATCGGCGGCGGCGAAGGCGGGGCGGCGGTCAATGTCGAATGGCAGGTGCGCAGAAACATCGCCATCAGCTCCCAGTTCGGCGGACAGGGCGACGCGACCCTGTCCATCCGCTGGCGACGCCAGTCCCGCGTCCCCGGAACCGGAGCGCAGGACCGACGGCCCAACAGTTCAGCGGACCCGGATTAGCGCGACTGCTCCATCTGGATCCGGTCCAGCTGCTTGATGCCCTTCAGGCCCGTGACGTGCAGGATGAACTGGACGACCATGACGACGACCGACAAGGCGATCTGCCACATCGGGGTAGCGGGCACGTTCGGCATGGAGGCGGACAACAGGGGCGCCGCGAGGCTCATGGCGATGCCCAGGGCGATCAGGACCATGAACAGGACGGCGATGAATTTGCCCGGATTGCGCCACTGAACGACGCCGAGGATCAGCTGGATCACAATCATTCCGCCAGCCATCCAGAGCCCGGCCTGAAGCGACGCATCGGCCATCGCCGCAGCAGCGGGATCGCCCTGTGACGCGGTCGCGAGCGCATCGCTCATCGCCGCCGGATTGGCCAGCGTCCAGGCCAGGCTGATCACGCCGACCACGACGCCGATGAAGATCGAGATCGCACTGGCCTTGGCCCCGCGTTCGGCATCGGCCTCGGTCGTCATCGGGCTCGAGGGATTCATCGCCTTTAGCCAGTTGCTCATGTGTCTTTCCTCCAAAATGACAAGCACGTTTTACATGATGGCCGCAGAGGGCGCAATATTGTTCGGCCTTCTCCCTCCCCCTCGGGGGAGGGAGAAGGCTGGACGTGAGTCATCGTTCTTCCGCTGTGAACGGGTCGGGGAAGTCGACGGAGCCCGGGCGGTCGCCCGGAACCGATATGGCCCCCTGCTTTCGCGTTACGGGGACCGGATGAGAATTTTCGGCTCGCGCCGGGGCTCCGTCGCGACCGGTTCACGCGAGCGGCCGGTGACGGGCTTCGTGCAGCCTGCCGGGGTAGTGTCTGTTCGACCCCCGGACCTTTGCGCCGCTTAAACCCAGTCCGACCTAAGCCCACGACGGGCGGAGGGTGTCAGGTCCCTCCGGGCTCCACGGTTTGTCACCCCGCAGACAGTCCTGCATCCGCGCCGGTTCGTGCCTCCACGGATCCAGGTCGTCGCCGGATCAGGGTCCTCGGCCGCGCGCAGCGATGCAGTTTCCCGCTCGATCGCGCCCCCTCGCACGTCCGGCTCCTGGGCCCAGGACGCCTTCCCCTCGCGACGGGACGGGAGAAGTGTACGCCCGGTTCGGAGGGCGCCTGCGATAAAGGCTCTAAAAAGTTCCGGCCATTGAAATCGTTGGGCGATTCCGGGCGTCCGTTGATGGGTATGGGGCCCTTCCGCCGGAGAGAGGGAAGTGAGCGCCTTCACCTTTCTGTCCGCCCCGTCTAAAGACCCACCATGCGGATTCTCCCACAGGATCAGGCCGCCCTCGACCTGGTCGGGCGGGGCGAGGCCGATCTGATCGATCGCGCGGTTCGATGGGCGAACGTCAACTCCGGCAGCGATCACGCCGAGGGGCTGAACGTCACCCTGGCCCTGCTGGAAACCGAGACGGCCCGCCTGCCCGCCGAAATCGCGCGCATCGCGACCCAGGGCTTCTCCACCATCGGCGACGACGGGTCCGTGCGGCCTCAGTCCCGTGCCGATGCGTTGAAACTCACCGCGCGGCCCGAGGCGCCGATCCAGGTCGTCCTGACCGGCCACTACGACACCGTCTATCCGGCCGACAGCGCCTTCCAGAGCGTCATCACACGTCCTGACGGCGCCCTGAACGGTCCCGGGATCGCCGACATGAAGGGTGGCATCTCCGTCATGCTGGGCGCGCTGGCGGCGTTCGAGACCCATCCGGAGCGGGATCGCGTCGGCTGGACCGTCCTGCTGTCCCCCGACGAGGAGATCGGCTCCCCCGCATCGGCGCCGCTGCTGGCCGAGCTCGGCGCGCGCGGGCACGTCGGCATGACCTATGAGCCGGCGCTGGCCGACGGGACCCTGGCGGGGGCGCGCAAGGGCAGCGGCAACTTCCACCTGATCGTCACCGGCAAGGCGGCCCATGCCGGACGCGCCTTCCATGAGGGCGCCAATGCGGTGGCCGGCGCCGCGGTGATCGCTGCGGCCCTGCATGGGCTGAACGGACGACGTGAAGGGGTGACGGTCAATGTGGCGCGCATCTCCGGCGGCGGGGCGCTGAACGTCGTGGCCGACAACGCCGTGGTGCGGTTCAACGTCCGGGTTCCTGATGCGCAGGCCGCCGCCTGGGTCACGGACGCGATCGGGGAGATCGTTGAGACGCCGCCGTTCGAGGGGCTGATGCTGGATCTGCACGGCGGGATGACGCGGGCGCCCAAGCCGATGGATACAGCCCAGACCGCCCTGTTCGAGGCGGTGCGCGAGACTGGCGCCCTGCTGGGTCAGGCCATCGCCTGGTCGCCGTCGGGCGGGGTATGCGAGGGCAACAACCTGCATGCGGCCGGCCTGCCCAATATCGACACGCTCGGGGTGCGCGGCGGGCTGATCCATTCGTCCGAAGAGTTCGCCTGGCCCGATAGTTTCGTCGAGCGGGCCCGGCTGTCGACCCTGATGCTGTGCAAGATCGCCTCGGGCGAGATCGACGCGGTGAAGCTCAAGGCGCTGCGTCTGGAGACGATGTGATGAGGCCATTCGCACTCAATCCTCCCCCGTCGGGGGAGGGGAACCGCGTCTTCGCGGTGGAGGGGGCAAACCCCGGACACCGAGCTCGCTGTGAGCCCCCTCCCCCCCAGCGCAAGCGCGCTGCGGTCCCCCTCCGCCGTCGTGGGAGGATTTAAGATGCTCGTTGTCCGCCCCGCCGGTCCCGGCGACCTTGATCATCTGCTGGAGCTCGCCATCCTGTCCGGGCCCGGCTTCACCAGCCTGCCCGAGGACCCGGACCAGTTGTCGGACCGGCTGGACGTCAGCCGCGACAGTTTCACCGGCGCCATTCCCGTGCCGGACCGCTGGTTCACCCTGATGATGGAGGAGACCGACACCGGCGACGTCGACGGCATCGCCAGCGTCAAGGCGACCGTGGGCATGAAGCGGCCCTTCTTCTCGTTCCGCATCGCCAACAACCCGGTCCAGTCGCCGTCGCTGGGCATCCGGATGGATCACCAGACCCTGACCCTGGTCAACGAGTGCTCGGGCTGGACCGAGGTCGGGTCGCTGTTCCTGAAGGCGGATCGGCGCAAGGGCGGCGCGGGGCGATTGCTGAGCCAGTCGCGCTACATGCTGATCGGGGCGCAGCCGGAGCTGTTCGCCGAGACGGTGCTGGCCGAACTGCGCGGGGTGTTCACGCCGGACGGCGCCTGTCCGTTCTGGGACCATGTGGCGCACAAATTCTTCCCCATGCCGTTCGACCAGGCGGACATGATGACCGGGTCAACGGACAAACAGTTCATCCTCGACCTCGCGCCGCGCCATCCGATCTATATCGACCTGCTGCCCGAGCCGGCGCGGGCCGTCATCGGCAAGGTGCATCCGCAAGGGGTGGCGGCCATGGCCCTGCTGGAGAGCGAAGGGTTCCGGCCGAACGGGCTGGTGGACATCTTCGACGCCGGGCCGACGGTGACCTGTCCGCGCGACCATATTCGAACAGTGAGGGATGCGCGGCGGCTGTCGGTCGTGGTGTCGGAGGAGTTCGACGCCGAGCTGCCGGCCCTGGTCTCGACGGACAGCGTGGAGGCCTTCCGGGCCGTGCGGGCCCGCGCGGCGATCGAGGGCGAGACGGTACGGGTGACGGCCGAGACCGCAGGCGCGCTGAGGGTGCGGGCGGGTGACATCGTGCGAGTGAAATCATGACCCCTCTCCTCCCGTGCATCCCCGCGAAGGCGGGGACCCAGGAATTTGGGCGCTCTGACCTCGCCGGGACCCGCGGACCGAAATCCGAGGCGCCGTGCCTCACAAAAGAACTGGGTCCCCGCCTTCGCGGGGATGATCGGATTTAAAAGATGAGCGACGGCAAACTCTATCTGAACGGCGCCTGGACCGAGGGCGCGGGCGACGGCTTCGCCTCCTTCGATCCGGCGAAGGAGGCGCGGGTCTGGCGCGGGAACGAGGCATCGGGGGCGCAGGTCGGGGCCGCCGTCGAGGCGGCGCGCGCGGCCTTCCCGGACTGGGCCGATCGGCCGCGCGACGAGCGGATCGCCGCGATGAAACGCTATCAGGCGGCGTTAAAGGCGCGGGCGCCGGGCTTAGCCGAGGCCATCAGCCGCGAGACGGGCAAGGCGCTGTGGGAGACGACGGCCGAGCTGGGGTCGATGGCGGGCAAGGTGGATCTCTCGATCCGCGCCTATGACGAGCGGACCGGCGAGCGGACATCCGAGACGGCGTTCGGGGCGGCGACGCTGAGGCATCGGCCACACGGGGTGGCGGCGGTTTTAGGGCCGTTCAACTTCCCCGGCCACCTGCCGAACGGCCATATCGTGCCGGCGCTGCTGGCCGGCGACACAGTGGTGTTCAAGCCGTCGGAGGAGACGCCGCACACGGGCCAGCTGATGGCCGAATGCCTGGAAGAGGCAGACCTGCCGAAGGGGGTGTTCAACCTGGTGCAGGGCGGGCGCGAGGTCGGATCGGCCTTGCTGGACCAGCCGATCGACGCGCTGATGTTCACCGGCTCGGGCGCGGCGGGCGCGCATTTCCGGCGCAAGTTCGCCGACGATCCGCATGTGATCCTGGCGCTGGAACTGGGCGGCAACAACCCGCTGGTGGTCTGGGATGCGGCGGACGCGGAGGCCGTGGCCGGCGTCGTGGTGCAGTCGGCCTTCGTGACGACGGGACAGCGGTGTTCCTGCGCGCGGCGGCTGATCGTGCCGGAGGGGCCGGCAGGAGACGCCATCATCGAGGCGGTAAACGCCCTGGTCGAACGGCTGATCTTCGCGCCATGGGACTCGACGCCGGAACCCTATGCCGGACCGCTGATCTCGCAGCGCGCGGCCGAACAGGCCCTGGCGGCGCTGCAGCAACGCATCGACTCCGGCGCCCGCGTGATCCGCGCGTCCGGCCCGGTCGACAACCTGCCCGGCGCCTTCGTCCGGCCCGCGATCATCGATGTCACCGGCGTCGACGTCCCGGACGAGGAGATGTTCGCCCCCTTCTTGTCCATCACCCGCGTGGCCTCGTTCGAGGACGCCATCGCCGCCGCCAATGCGACCCGTTACGGACTGTCGGCGGGTCTGGTGTCGGACGATCCGGCCCACTGGGACCGGTTCATCCGGCGCATCCGGGCGGGGGTCGTCAACTTCAACCGGCCAACGACGGGCGCGGCGGGCGACATGCCCTTCGGTGGTCTGGGCGCGAGCGGCAACCACCGGCCGAGTGCGTATTATGCGGCCGACTACTGCGCCTATCCGGTCGCCAGCTTCGAGGCCGGAGCGGTGAAGAACATCGAGGGCGAGATCCGGGGACTGCGATGACCACCGCCGTCGAAGCCAATGCCGACGGTCTGATCGGGCCGACACACTCCTATGCCGGTCTCAGCCCCGGCAACCTCGCTTCGAGTCTGAACGGGGGCCAGGGGTCGAACCCGCGCGCCGCCGTCCTGCAGGGGCTTGAGAAGATGAAACGGCTCGCCGACCTCGGCCTGCCGCAGTTCGTGCTGCCGCCGCATGAGCGGCCGGACATTCCGTTCCTGCGGTCTCTCGGTTTCAGCGGGTCGGACGCGAGGGTGCTGGAGCAGGCCTGGAAGGAGGCGCCGACGTTCGCCGCCGCCGCCTGTTCGGCCTCGCCGATGTGGGCCGCCAACGCCGCGACGGTGACGCCCAGCGCGGACTCTGCCGACGGGCGGGTGCATTTCACGCCGGCCAATCTGCACACCAACCTGCACCGCTCGCTGGAGCATGCCCAGACGAAACGGGCGTTGGAGGCCCTGTTCCCCGACCCTGCCCGTTTCGCCGTCCACGACGCCCTGCACCCCGTCGCCCATCTCGCGGACGAGGGCGCGGCCAACCATGTCCGCCTGTGCGCCGGGCACGGGGAGCCGGGGGTCAACCTGCTGGTCTGGGGGCGGGACGCCTTCGCGCACTGGGACGGGCCCTGGCCTGCTCGCCAGACGCGGCAGGCGTCCGAAGCCATCACCCGTCGGCATGGCGCGCACGGCGTGGTCCTGGCCCAGCAGTCGCGGGCGGCCATCGCGGGCGGGACCTTCCACAATGACGTCGTCTGCGTCGGGGCGCTGGAGACGCTGTTCCATCACGAGCTGGCGTTCGAGGACACGGCAGGAACCCACGCCGCCGTCCGCGCGGCGGCGACCGGGTTCGATCCGATCTTCGTGGAGGTATCCTCGGCCGACCTGCCGCTGGCTGACGCTATCTCGAGCTATCTGTTCAACTCGATGCTGGTCTCGCTGCCGGGCGAGAGCCGGCTGACGCTGATCTGTCCGACGGAGACGCGGGACAACCCGCGCGCCCATGCGGTGGCGCAGGGGCTGGTGGCGTCGAACGGTCCGATCGGGCGGGTCGAGTATGTCGATGTGCGCCAATCGATGCGGAACGGCGGCGGCCCCGCGTGCCTGCGCCTCCGCGTCGTGTTGACCGAGGCCGAGATTGACGCCGTCCATGGTCCGATGCGGATGAACGACGACCTGTTCGGCGTTCTGACAGGCTGGGCGACGCGTCACTATCGCGACCGGCTGGCGCCCGCCGATCTGGCCGATCCGGCGCTGCTCACCGAGACGCGTGAAGCGCTCGACAGTCTAACGGCGATCCTCGATTTTGGAGACGCCTTCTACGCGTTCCAGCGGACCTGACCGATGTCGGAGTCGAGCCACCGGATCGCCACCGAGGCCGATATCCCGGCCCTGGTCGGCCTGATGGACCTCGCCATCTCGGGACCGCTGGCCGCCTTCCTGACGGCCGATCAGATCGCGGCCAGCCGGGTGCTGATGGGGCTGGACAGCCAGATCATCGCGGACCGGACCTATTTCATCGTCGAGGTCGACGGCGTGCCGGCCGGCTGCGGCGGCTGGAGCCGAAGGATCACCACCTATGGCGGAGACCATACGCCGGGGCGGGTTCCCGCGCCGCTGACGACCGGCGTCGACGCGGCCCGGGTCCGGGCCATGTACACCCACCCCGACTTCCTGCGCCGGGGCATCGGACGGATGATCCTGGACCTGTGCGAGGCGGCGGCGCGGGCCGAGGGCTACGACCGGGTCGAGCTGGTGGCGACGATGGGCGGGGAGCCGCTGTATCTGTCCGCAGGCTATCGCGAGATCGAGCGGTTCGAGGATGATCGCGGCGGGGCGCCCGTGCCGCTGGTCAGGATGGGCAAATCCCTGAAGGATGGCGCCGCCGACTTCGAGGGAAAATGATCTTGCGCCAATTCGCCTTCGCCTGCGCAATCCTGAGCCTGGTCATCCTCGCGGTGGCCGCGATCTCGGCCGGGTTCGCCTATCCGGGCTACGACCATCTGCGCCAGTACATCAGCGAACTGGGCGCGACCGGCGCGAGTACGGGGCCAGGCGTCAGCTATGCCTTCATCGCCTCAGGCGTCCTTCTGGCCGCCTTCTGGCTGATGTGCATTCCGCTTTTTCCACGTAGCCCGCTGGCTATGATCGGCTTCGGCCTGAGCGCGCTGAACGGTCTCGGCCTGATGTTCGGCGGAGTTTTTCCCTGCGATTTCCAATGCTCGCTGGCGAGCCCGAGCCCGGCCGCCGTCCTGCATGAGGTGCTGGGAGGCATCGGCTATCTGTGCGGTCTGGCTGGACTGGGCCTGGTCGGGCTGGCGGCGAAGTCCTGGCCCCGAGGGCGCGACCTGTTCCATCTCGCCATCGTCTGCGGGGCGCCCGCCGCCGGCGCCATCTGGCTGATCCACCCCGGATTCGAATTCTTCGGCGGAGCCCAGCGGGTTCTCGAGATCGCGCTTGCCGCCTGGACGGTCGGCGTCGCCCTGGCCGTCCGTCGGCCCATGGAAACAGTCGCATGATGCAGGTTCATATGACGTCCGCCCGCCGCCTGAGAAACATCGTGGGCGGCTCGGCCGGCAATCTGGTCGAATGGTTCGACTGGTTCGCCTACGCGGCCTTCACCGTCTATTTCGCCCCGGTCTTCTTCCCGAAGGGCGAGCCGACCGCCCAGTTGCTAAGCACCGCCGCCATCTTCGCCGTCGGCTTCCTGATGCGCCCCGTGGGGGCCTGGGTCATGGGCGTCTATGCCGATCGCAAGGGACGCAAGGCCGGCCTGACCCTGTCGGTCAGCCTGATGTGCGCGGGCTCGCTGCTGATCGCCTGCACCCCCGGCTATGCCACCATCGGTCTGGCCGCCCCTGCCCTGCTGCTGTTCGCCCGCATGATGCAGGGCCTCAGCGTCGGCGGCGAATACGGCTCCAGCGCCACCTATCTGTCCGAGATGGCCACGGCGAAGCATCGCGGCTTCTGGTCCAGCTTCCAGTATGTGACCCTGATCTCCGGCCAGCTGCTGGCCCTGATGCTGCTGATCCTGCTGCAGCGGACCCTGGGCGAAGCGGCCCTGTCGGACTGGGCCTGGCGCATCCCCTTCTTCGTCGGGGCGGGGCTGGCGGTCGTGGTCTTCTGGCTGCGTCGGGGCCTGGACGAGACCCGCGCCTTCGAGGATCCGGTGACCCGCGCCGCGCCCAAATCCAGCGCGCTGGAGCTGGTGCTGCGCCATCCGAAGGAGGCGCTGATCGTCATCGGCCTGACCGCCGGGGGGACCCTCGCCTTCTATACCTACACCACCTATCTGCAGAAATTCCTGACCAACACCTCAGGCTTCTCCAAGGCCCAGGCGACCGAGATCAGCGCTGCGGCACTGTTCCTGTTCATGCTGCTGCAGCCCGCCGTCGGGGCCCTGTCAGACCGGATTGGCAGGAAGCCCGTCATGATCACCTTCGGCATACTGGGGGTGTTCTGCACCGTGCCGATCATGAGCGCCCTGGCGGTCACGACCAACGCCCTCACCGCCTTCGCCCTGTCCCTGTCGGCGCTAGTGATCGTGTCTGGCTATACCGCCATCAATGCCGTGGTGAAGGCCGAGCTGTTCCCCGCCCACATCCGCGCGCTGGGCGTCGCCCTGCCCTACGCCCTCGCCAATACCGTGTTCGGCGGCACGGCCGAGTACGGCGCCCTGTGGTTCAAGCTGGACGGCCGCGAGAGCCTGTATTTCTGGTACGTCACCGGGATGATCGGCGTGTCTCTGATCACCTATGTCCTGATGCGCGACACGAAGGCGAAGAGTTTGATCGTGGAGGGCTGAGCCCTCCCCGCTGGGGCAACGGGCGACGGAGCGCGGGCCTCCAGGTCCGCTCTTTGCCGGCGTTGAAGAGCGGACCTGGAGGCCCGCGCACCAAGACGGCGTGTCAGGCGGCTGGAGGCGCCACGACAGCGGACGCAGCAGCGGCAGGCGGAGGGGTCGCCTCCTCGCCCTCGGCCAGATAGACCACGCGGCACTCGCCATCGATGGTGGTGTAGCGCCCGTTGGCGGCGTCGACGAAGGCGATGCGGCCGCCGTCGTTATACTCGACCTTGCCGGTCGATCGGCCGGAGAAGGTCTCTGTCCCATAGGTCCAGCAGGTGATGTCGGCGGCCTGGTCGCTCCAGGTCGCGGCGTTGCGGGCGCGTCTGGATTCGGTGCAGGCAGTGGCCGCGACGGCGAGACCGGCGATGAGAAGGATGGTCGTCGTGCGCATCATGCCGCGAATCTCCCGCCCTTGTGGGCATAGGCTTGGGTGCCACGGGTGATCACCCGATCATAGGGCTGGATCGCCTCGATGCCGATCTCGGACGCGCCCTTCAGACGATCATAGATGGGGCCGAAATCCTCCAGCGTCGCGTCGTTCAGGGCCTCGATCGAGGGGATGACGAAATAGACCTGCTGGAAATCGTCGATGCGGTAGTCGGTCCGCATAATCCGCTCCAGATCGAAGGCGATGCGGTTCGGCGACGGATCCTCGAGCGCGAAGACGCTTTCGGAGGCCGACGAGACGATGCCGGCGCCGTAGATGCGCAGGCCCTGCCCCTCGTCCATCAGGCCGAACTCGACCGTGTACCAGTAGAGGCGGGCGAGGTTCTTGAGCATACCCAGCGACTGGGCCCGCTGGCCGCCCTTGCCGTAGGCCTGCATGTAGTCGGCGAAATCCGGGTCGGTCAGCATCGGGACGTGGCCAAATACGTCGTGGAAGATGTCCGGTTCCTGGAGATAGTCCAACTGGTCGGGTTTGCGGATGAACTGGCCCGACGGGAAGCGGCGGTTGGCCAGGTGGTCGAAGAAGACCTCGTCGGGCACCAGGCCGGGCACGCAGACGACCGTCCAGCCGGTCAGAGCCTTCAACTTTGGATTCATCAGGGCGAAGTCGGGAATGCCGCCGGTGTTCAGGTCCAGCGCTGTCAGCCCCTTCAGGAAGACCTCCGAGGCGCGGCCCGGCAGAATCTTCATCTGGCGGGCATACAGGGTGTCCCAGGTGTGATGCTCGACCTGGGTATAGGCGCGCCAGTTCTGGGAGATCGTCCAGTCCGCCGCCGCGCCTTCGGGCGGAGTTTGAAAGACATGTTCGAAATCAGCCATCACGCGCTCCTTGAACCGGCAGTCTAGAACTCCGGCGACCAAGAGCCAACGGCCGGATCCGCCCGATCAATGAATCGGCTGAGCCCGCGGGGCGATGCGACCGCTGTCGTCCATCGTGAACCAGTGGGCCTGATCCGCGGCAGACAGGGGCGTCACGTCGGGATCATGCTCAAGCACGTTCTCGGCGGCATAGACCAGGAAGCCGGAATCCATACCCATGGCCAGAATGCGATAGAAGGGCTGATCGCGCTGGTCCGGGCCGGGTTCGCCGGCCGGTCCCGCATAGACAGCGTCAACGTCGACGACCACGCCGCGAAACGATTCCTCGCGGTGACGCACGATCTGGCCGAGGCCGAATTTGGCGGTGAGGGATTGGGTCATCCTGCACGGATACGACCCCGAGCCTGAGCGGGATGCCGGTCGTCCTGTTCATCTTGCTGTCAGATAGGCTTGGCGCGGACCGTTCGGCGCGGCTAGGTTCACCGGGACGGGCGCCCGGTTCGGCTGCGCCTACATGAAAGTTCGGCCCATGCCGGAACCCAACGGCGCGCCGCGAAGGCGCGACGAGCGGTCCCGGGTCCAAGGGGCGTCCATGCGAGATTCGTCGGGTCGCGACGGTCCCGTGTTCGGCGCCCTCGATCTGGGGACCAACAATTGTCGCCTGCTGATCGCGCGTCCGGCGCGGGCGGGCTTCCGCGTGGTCGACAGTTTCAGCCGTATCGTGAGGCTGGGCGAAGGTCTGTCGCGCACCGGCCGGCTCGACGAGGCGGCGATGGACCGTGCCTATGACGCCCTGGCCCTGTGCGCCGAGCGGGTTGTTCGACGCGGTGTGGACTCCGCCCGGCTCAACGCTGTCGCCACCCAGGCCTGTCGGCAGGCCGAGAACGGCCAGGAGTTCATTGATCGCGTCCGTCGCGGCACCGGGCTGAAACTCCGCATCATCGATCCCGTCGAAGAGGCCCGCCTGTCGGTCGAGGGGTGCATCAATCTGTTCGATCCCAAGGCCGAGGCGGTGCTGGTGATCGATGTCGGCGGGGGCTCGACGGAACTCTCCTGGCTGAGGAAGTCAGGCGCGGAGATGAAGACCGTGGCCTGGATGTCGGCGCCGCTGGGGGTCGTGACCCTCGCCGAGCGGCACCCGGAACCGGCCGGAGCGGGTGCGGCCTGGTACGAGGCCATGGTCGGAGACATGAGCGCGGCGCTGTCCGCCGGATCGTTCGACGACGCCGAGTTCCGCAGGCTGTTCGCCACCGGTCAGGGGCATCTGGTCGGGACATCGGGGGCGATCACCAGCCTGGCGGGGATTCATCTGAACCTGCGGCGTTATCAGCGGGACCGGGTCGACGGGCTGTGGATGACGCGGGCCGAGTGCGATGCCGCGGCAGAGAAACTGAAGGCCCTGGGGCCGAAGGGTCGGGCGGCCGAGGCCTGCATCGGGCCGGACCGCGCCGATCTGGTGCTGGCAGGGGCCGCGATCCTGGATGCGGTGCAGCGCGCCTGGCCCAGCGAGCGGGTCAGGGTCGCGGACCGGGGGCTGCGCGAGGGCATGCTGCTGCAGCAGATGCGCGAGGCCCGCAAACCCCAGCGCCGACGTCGCGGCCGGGGGCGAGGCGGTCAGACCGCTGGAGCGGCCGCGCCCGAGACCTGAACCGGCAGGACAATGTCGCAGATCGAGAAGTCCGCGCCTCGCGCCGTCCGCACCCCGTCGGCCAAAGTCCGGAAGGCGGCCGAGGCCGTGTCCAGCACCTGAACCACCGGCCGGTCCGCCTCGGGCAGGTCCGAGGCGATGCGCACGCGGATCATCCGGTCGGGATCGGCGGTGACCGCGCCGTTGTCGCCGTCGCCGACCTTGATGGCCCGAACCACGTCGAGGCCCGACACCACCGTCCCCCAGACCGTGTAACGCTTGTCCAGCGCCGGATAGGGCTGGCGCATCAGGAAGAACTGGCTGTTGGCGCTGTCGATGGCATCATCGCGCGCCATGCCCGCGACACCCGGGCAATAGGCGCCCCAGGCATGGACCTTGCCGTCGGCGGTCGTGGCCATCAGGGAGGTCGGCTGTGTCTGGATCGGCAGGCTGTGCAGGAAGCCCAGCATGGCGCCGGCCGGTGAGGCGACCGGGGTGAACGGCGCCTCCGGACCCCGGCGGAAGGTGAACTCGGCCTTGATGTCCGGGTAGGGACTCTGGCCCTCGCCATTGCCCAGCGGGTCGCCCGTCTGGGCCATGAAGCCGTCGATGACGCGATGGAAGGTGATGCCATCGAAGAAGGCGCGGCGGGTCAGGAGCCGCATCCGCTCGACATGCAGGGGCGCGGCCTCGGGCGCGAGTTCGACCAGGATCCGGCCCCGGTTGGTGTCGATGATCATCAGGTTGTCGGCCGGGACGGTGCGCCAGTCGGCGGCCCCGGGGGCGGCCGGAGCCGGAGGCGGGGGCGTCACAGCCTCCTGCGCCCGGGCGACGGGCGCGCCCGCCAGAACAAGACCGATCGCCAGAGCCGCCAACCGCATCGTCATTCCCCTGAAACCTCCGCCACAGGCTGCACGTCGCAGACCGTGAACTGTGAACCACGCGCGGCGCGAACCTCGGCCACATGCGCCTGGAAGGCCGCCGACCGGGCGTCGAGCACGCGCACGACCGGACGCTCGCCTTCGGGCAGGGCGGCGGCGGTCCGCACATGGGTCATCGTGTCCGGATTGTCGGTCACGGCGCCGTCGGCGCTCTCCGGACCGGCCTTCAGAGCGCTGACGACCTCAAGCCCCGACACGATGCGCCCGAATGCGGTGTAGTTTCCGTTCAGGACCGGGTTGGTCGCCATCATCAGATAGAACTGGCTGTTGGCGCTGTCGGGCGCGCCGGAGCGGGCCATGCCGGCGACGCCGGTGCAGAACAGGCCGCCCGCGTCGACCTTGAAGTCCGCCGTCACCATCATCTGGGCGTCAGGCTGGGTCACCACCGGCAAGGAGCCGACCAGGCCGACGATGCCGGTCGGAGCGCCGCCCTCGATCGGGGCGAACCGGGCGTCGCGGCCACGGCGGAAGGTGAACTCTGCGGCGATGTCGGGCAATTCCGAGCCGCCGGCTCCGGTTCCCAGCGGGTCACCCGTCTGGGCCATGAAACCGGTGATGACGCGGTGGAACTTCAGGCCGTCGTAGAAGCCCTGGTCCGCCAGGGTGCGGATGCGCTTGGCGTGCCGCGGCGTGGCGCGCGGCTCCAGCTCGACCAGGATTCGACCCTTCGAGGTATCGATGACGAGCAGGTTCTCAGGCGCGATGGTGCGCCAGTCGCTTGCCGCAGGGACCGGGGCGGCAGTCGCGGGTGCGGTCTGAGACGTGGCTGCGGCGGGTGCGAGGACCGACAGGGCGGCGGCGAGGACGAAAGGCGTGATCTTCAAGGCGTTATCCTGAGCGATTCTAGCGTTTGACGCGGTCGCGCACGGCGGCGGCGACGGCGGGGCTGACGAAGCTGTCGATGTTTCCGTCCAGCCGGGCGATTTCCTTAACCAGTCGGGAGGCGATGGCTTGGTGGCGAGGATCGGCCATCAGGAACACGGTCTCGATGTCGTCATTGAGGCGCTGATTCATGGCCGTCATCTGGAACTCGTACTCGAAGTCGGCGACGGCGCGCAGGCCGCGCACGATGACGTTGGCGTCCAGCTTCTCGGCGAAATGCATCAGCAGGGTCGAGAACGGCAGGACTTCGATCTCGGCCCCGAGGCGGGCGACCTCGGCGCGGACCATCTCGACGCGTTCGGCGGTCGTGAACAACGGCCCCTTGTCGTCGTTCTCGGCGACGCCGATGACCAGTTTGTCGACCAGCTTCACAGCCCGGCCGATGATGTCCATGTGGCCGTTGGTGACGGGGTCGAAGGTCCCCGGGTAAAGCCCGATCCGCATGCTGTTTTCTCCCCGCCGGCTGGTGTGATTAGCAGGCGGAGCGGGCCGGGCCTAGATCGGCTGAGGCGTGTTCGACGACCAGGCGCGTGCGAGCCTGTCGATCCGCTCCGGCGCGGCGCCGAAGACATGGTCGCCGATGGCCGTGATCGGACAGGCGGGGGTGGCGCTGTTGCACAGGAAGGCGGCGTCGAAGGCGGCGAGGTCGATGAGGTGGACGGGCGCGTGTCGCTCGGTCAGGCCGACAGCGGCGAGGCCGCGGGAAAGCAGGGCCTGGGCGATGCCTTCGAGCATGGGCGCCTGGGGCCAGACCACCGTGTCGCCGGTCAGGAAGCCGATGTTCCACAGACTGCCTTCGGAGATCAGGCCGTCTGCGTCGGTGAACAGGGCGTCGTCGAAGCCCGCCTCGCGCGCCACCCGCCGGGCATGGATCAGGGGGAAGGTCGCCGTGTGCTTCAGATGGGCCGTGTCGCGGACATAGGTTTGGGGCTGGACGAGGACGCTATCGGCCAGCGGTGGCGGGGGCGGTGCGATGACGGTCATCACCTTGGGCAGGACCCGGTCGGACGGCAGGCGGGCCCGGATGTAAGGCGAGAACAGGCTGACCCGCAGCCAGGCGTCGCGGCGATCGCCAAGGGCCAGACCCATGAGGTCGCGGAGGCGGTCCTCGCCGACCGGTTCACCGAAGAGTTCGATCGCGGAGGCGTCGAGGCGGGCGAGGTGCAGCTCAAGGCCGCGCACGCCGGCGTCCTCGATGCGGAAGGATGTGTAGGCGCCGTAGTTCACGATGGCGAGGTAGCGGAGGTCGGCCTCGGTCGGGGGAAGGCCGTCGATGAGGAAGTCGGTCATCGAACCCTCTCCCGGTGGGAGAGGGCTTGAGGCTCGCAGAGCGGAGCGATGCGTAAGCCGCAAGGGTGAGGGTCGGGTTCGTACCAGGGAGGCGCGGCCCTCACCCTTTCGCGCAAGGACGACGGCTTCGCCGCCGTGCGCTCAAGCCCTCTCCCAACGGGAGAGGGATCAACCTTCGCCGCCCTCATCGGTGTCGACCTCGGGTTCGTCGCCGCCGCTGTCGGCCAGACGTTCGACGGACACGACCTTCTCGCCTTCCGCCGTGCGGAAGATGGTCACGCCCTGGCTGGAGCGGCCGACGATGCGGACCTGACCCACGCGGGTGCGGATCATCTGGCCGTTGGAGGTGACCAGCAGCAGGTCGTCGGTGTCCTCGACCGGGAAGGCGGCGGCGAGTCGGGCGCCGGCGCGACCGCCCAGACCGTGGGCCGTCAGACCCTGCCCGCCCCGACCGGTGCGGCGGTACTCATAGGCCGAGGAGCGCTTGCCGAAGCCCGTCTCGGTGACCGTGAGGATGAATTGTTCGGCCGCGCCCAGTTCGGCGATGCGTTCGACCGACAGGGCCGCGTCTCCCGAGCCCTCGGCCTCGTCATCCGCCTCGACCACGGCGGTGTCGTCCTCGCCGTCGGTAGCGCGACGCATGGCGTTGGCGTGCTTCACGTAGGCCGTCCGCTCGTCCGGCGTCGCATCGACACGCCCGAGGACGGCCATGGAGATGACGGCGTCGTCGCCCTGGAGGCGGACCCCGCGCACGCCGGTCGAATCGCGGCCCTTGAAGACACGAACGTCGTCGGCCTTGAAGCGGATGGCGCGGCCCAGTGCGGTGGTCAGCAGCACGTCGTCCTCGGCAGTACAGAGGGCAACGCCGACCATGTGGTCGCCGTCTTCCAGCTTCATCGCGATCTTGCCGGCGCGGTTGACCGTGGCGAAGTCCGACAGCTTGTTGCGGCGCACGTCGCCCGAGCGGGTGGCGAACATCATGTCGTAGTCGCCCCAGGTCGTCTCGTCCTCGGGCAACGGCAGGACGTTCATGATCGAATCGCCCGGCTCGATCGGCAGCAGGTTGACGAAGGCCTTGCCGCGCGAGGTCGGGGCGCCCAGCGGCAGGCGCCAGACCTTCAGCTTGTAGGCCTTGCCGTTGGTGGCGAAGAACAGGACCGGTGTGTGGGTGGAGGCCGAGAAGACGCCGGTGATGGCGTCCTCGTCCTTCATCGTCATGCCGGACTTGCCCTTGCCGCCGCGATGCTGGGTCCGATAGGCGTTCAGGGCGACGCGCTTGACGTAGCCGCCGTGGGTGACGGTGACGACCATGTCCTCGCGCGGGATCAGGTCCTCGTCTTCCAGTTCGAAGTCGCCTTCGCCGATGGTTGTGCGACGGGGCACGGCGAACTCATCGCGCACTTTCAGAAGATCCTCGCGGATGATGGCGATGATGTTCTTGCGGTCAGACAGGATCGTCAGGTGGCCCTGGATGGTGTCGGCCAGGCCGCGCGCCTCGGCGAAGATGTCGTCGCGGCCGAGGCCGGTCAGGCGGCTGAGCGTCAGGCCCAGGATGGCGCGGGCCTGTTCGTCAGTCAGCTTCAGGCTGCCGCCGTCGATCAGGACGGAGCGTGGATCGGCGATCAGCTCGACGAGGGCGATCATGTCACCGACAGGCCAGGCCTTGGCCTGCAGCCGCTCACGCGCTTCGGCGGGATCGGCCGAGGAACGGATGATGTGGATGACCTCGTCGATGTTGGCGACGGCGACGGCCAGACCGACCAGGACGTGGCCCCGGTCCCGGGCCTTGGCCAGCTCGAACTTGACGCGGCGGACCACGACCTCTTCGCGGAAGTCGAGGAAGACCTCGAGCATCTTGCGCAGGCCCATCTGCTCCGGGCGGCCGTGGTTCAGGGCCAGCATATTGACGCCGAACGACGACTGCATGGCCGTATAGCGCCACAGTTGGTTCAGGATCACGTCGCCCGAAGCGTCGCGCTTCAGCTCAATGACAATCCGCATGCCCTGGCGGTCCGATTCGTCGCGGACGTCGGAGATGCCTTCGAGGCGCTTCTCGCGGACCATTTCGGCGATGCGTTCGATCAGGGTCTGTTTGTTGACCTGGAACGGGAGTTCGGTGACCACGATGGCCTCGCGGTCCTTGCGGATGGTCTCCACCGAGGCGACGCCGCGCACGATGACCGAGCCGCGACCTTCACGCAGGGCGTTGCGGGGCGCGGTCCGGCCAAGGATCTCGCCACCGGTGGGGAAGTCGGGGCCCGGCACGATGTCCAGCAGGGCGTCGTCGGAGATGTCGGGGTCGTCCAGCAGGGCCACGGCCGCATCGACGATCTCGCCCAGATTATGCGGCGGGATGTTGGTCGCCATGCCGACGGCGATGCCGCCCGCACCGTTGACCAGCAGGTTCGGGATCCGCGCAGGCAGGACGACGGGCTCCAGCTCCTTCTCGTCGTAGTTCGGCTGGAAATCGACGGTGTCCTTGTCGATGTCGGCCAGAAGCGCACTGGCGGCCGGGGCCATACGGGCCTCGGTGTATCGCATCGATGCGGGCATATCGCCGTCGACCGAACCGAAATTGCCCTGGCCGTCGATCAGCATCAGCCCCATCGAGAAAGGCTGGGCCATGCGCACCAGGGCCATATAGACCGAGGCGTCGCCGTGCGGGTGGAACCGGCCGAGCACGTCGCCGACGACGCGGGCGCATTTCGAATAGCTGCGCTCGGGCGTCATGTTCAGGTCATGCATCGAGTAGAGGATACGACGGTGAACCGGCTTCAGGCCGTCACGGGCGTCCGGCAGCGCGCGGCTGACGATCACGCTCATGGCGTAGTCGAGGTAGGAGCGTTTCAGCTCGTCCTCGATCGAGATGATGGAAATGTCCGAGCCGCCCGAACCGGCTGGCGGTGCGGCGTTTTCGTAGCTGTCGTCGGTCAAGGATTTTAGGCTTTAGATGGCCGGAATCGGAACGTGATCCGCTATGATGATTTCTAGCACCCGTGGGCCCGCGAGGCAAAATTTCGCAGGCTTTTTCACAGGTGCCCTGCCTATCCGTGAAAGGACCAAATCCATGCGCTCCGCAGCCCTCGCCCTCGCCCTCCTCGCCGCCCCGCTGGGAGCCTGCGTCAGCGTCACCGCCAACGACTACGGCGATCACACGATGATGCGGGCGACGCCGGGCGACTTCGGCGAGGCGACCCTCGTGAACGTCTCCGGCGCGCGAATCGGCCGGGCCGTGCTGACGCAGGGCGCGACGGGCCTGCTGATCCGGATCGAGGCGACCGGCCTGACGCCGGGCTGGCACGGGGTGCATATCCATGCCGTCGGCGAATGCGCCGCGCCCTTCACCTCGGCCGGAGCCCATGTGAACCACGGCGAGCCCAAGGCGCCGCACGGCCTGTTGAACGCAGAAGGACCCGATGACGGGGATCTGCCCAACATCTTCGCCGCGCCCGATGGCTCGGTCTCGGCGGAGCTGTTCACCAGTCGCGCCCGGATCGCCGATGAAGGCCCGGGTCAGTGGCTGTGGGACGCGGACGGTTCGGCCATCGTCATCCACGCCAATGTCGATGACCATGTCAGCCAGCCGATCGGCGGAGCCGGCGACCGGGTGGCCTGTGGCGTGATGGCGGCGGGCTAGAGCCTGATCGTTCAAGACGGAAGCGCTTCGTGCTTCTGTCGAAGCTTGAACCAGGCTCTCGCTTACATCTGGAGCGGGATTCACGGCATCAGCGGAATCGCGAAGCGATTCCTCCTGAGCCGATCCTGCTCTAGGTGTCGAAGCTATAGAGGTTGTTCACCCGAGGGGGTGCTGAGAAGCTGGGGTTAGCCAGCCAGCCTTTAGCGGAGCCTCTCGGATGAACATTCACAAGAATGCCCGGCTGACGCCGGCGGGTCGAGCCTTGCTGACGGAACGGATCGAGACGGGTTGGCGAGCGGACGCGGCGGCCCAGGCGGCGGGCGTGTCGGTTCGCACGGCCCGCAAATGGCTGAAGCGCTCTCGTCAGGGGGCGGGCCATGCGGATCGCAGCTCGGCTCCTGGCCATTGCCCGCACCGGGCACCGCAAACGCAGGTCGCCGAGATCGAGCGGCTCAGACGCGAGCGGATGACCGGCCCCCGGATCGCGAGGACGCTGGGCATGGCCCGTTCGACGGTCGGAGCGGTGTTGCGTCGGCTGGGCCTGGGCCGGCTGTCATCGCTGGAAGCGAAGCCGCCGATCGTCCGCTACGAACGCGCTCGGCCCGGAGAGATGATCCACCTCGACATCAAGAAGCTGGGTCGCTTCGAGCGTGAGGGCCATCGCGCCACGGGCGACCGCCGGGCGGGGCGATCCCGAAAGGCAGGCTGGGACTTCCTGCACGTCTGCGTCGATGACGCCTCGCGCTTGGCCTACACTGAGCTGCTGCCCAGCGAGCGAAAGGAAGACACGACCGACTTCCTCCAGCGCGCACTCGACTGGCTGAACCGCCACGGCGTCGCCGTGGAACGGGTCATGACCGACAACGGATCGGCTTATCGCTCCGGGCTCTTCGCCGAGGCCCTGCGACAGGCCGGAGCCCGCCACGTCAGAACCCGGCCCTACACGCCCCGCACCAACGGCAAGGCCGAACGCTTCATCCAGACCACCCTGCGCGAATGGGCCTACGCCAGACCCTATGCCTCGTCCGACGAACGCGCCGCCGCCATCAAGCCCTGGACCGACGACTACAACCTCAACCGACCCCACTCTGGCATCAAGGGCATCACTCCGTGGCAACGGGTGAACAACCTTCTTGGAAACGACATCTAGGCCTTCGCCGCGCCTGCTCGCAGGCCCCGCTCCGCGAGGGCGACGACAGCCACGCCGGCCATGGTCAGGGCGGCGCCGGTGAGGATCTGCGGCGTCAGCACATCGCCCAGCAGGCCCCAGCCGATGGCGATCGAGACCACGGGGGTGGCGAGGAAATAGGGCGTCACCCGTCCGGCTTCGCGTTTCTGAACCAGCCAGAACACCATACTGGTGGCAAAGACCGACGAGATGACCCCGGCCCACAGCATGCAGACCCAGATCAGCGGGGTCGCGGCCCGGACAGCCTCGACCTGACCGGTCTCGAACATGGCTGAGCCGAACGCGAGGGTCGGCAGGGCGACAAAGGCGAGCAGCCCCTGCATCTTCAGCGGCGGGATCGAGGTGGTCCGGCGCGCGATCACGGTCGTAATCCCCCAGAAGGCCGCTGCAGCGATGATCACCAGGATGGCGGGCCAGTCATGCAGGGCATGGGGATCGGCCGACATCCAGGCGACGCCGATGAGCGACACGACCATCCCGATCAGAGCGGCGATCGACAGCCGCTCG
The DNA here is from genome assembly GCF_049897365.1 of Brevundimonas sp. DC300-4. Lineage (NCBI taxonomy): Bacteria > Pseudomonadati > Pseudomonadota > Alphaproteobacteria > Caulobacterales > Caulobacteraceae > Brevundimonas > Brevundimonas sp. DC300-4. The sequence goes on along the minus strand of NZ_JAFCWC010000008.1, from coordinate 57,561 downwards.
CCCAGCAGCAGGAAGGCGAACAGGGCCGTAAAGGGGATCCAGAGCTGGGACGCGACCGCGACCGGGCTGACGTCTTCGGCCAGGGAGAAGCTTAGATAGAGCAGGCCATAGTGCAGGGGTCCGCCGAGGATGACGATCAGGACCAGGCTCTTCCAGTTGGGAAAGGGCGGACGCACGAAGGGGATCAGGCACAGGGCGGCGATGGAGAAGCGAATGGCTCCGGTCAGCAGCGGTGGCAGCACCTCGGTCGCCACCTTGGCGGCGGCATTGTTGGCCCCCCAGATCACCACGATGGCAGCGATCGCGCCGATCTCCATCAGGGACAGCGGACTGTGGGGCTTGTCGGGAGTTACGGGCACGGACGGCCTATCGCATGCCCGAACAAAAACGTCGGCTCACAATGCATGAGCCGACGTTTCGATTGCGATGGACCGGTCTGTTTAGAACGGGATGTCGTCGTTGAGGTCGTAGCTTTCCTTCGGGCCGGAGGGCTTGTTGGCGCCGCCGGTGGAGAAGCCCGAGGAATAGTCGTCATCGTTCGAGCGACCGCCCGAACCCTGACCGCCGCCTTGCGAAGCCCCGCCGCCGTCACGGCCGCCCAGCATGGTCAGCTGGCCGTTGAAGCGGCCGATGATGATTTCGGTGGTGTATTTCTCGACGCCGTCCTTGTCGGTCCACTTGCGCGTTTGGAGCGAGCCTTCGACATAGACGGTCGAGCCCTTTTTCACATAGTTTTCAACGACCTTGACGATGTTGTCGTTGAAGACCGAAACACGGTGCCATTCGGTCTTTTCCTTGCGCTCGCCCGATGACTTGTCACGCCAGGTCTCGGAGGTGGCCAGGGAGAAGTTGGCGATGCGGTCGCCGTTAGGCATGGAACGGATTTCCGGATCGCGACCCAGATTGCCGATGAGGATGACCTTGTTGACGCTTCCCGCCATGATGAAATTCTTTCTCTGATCGCTCCGGCGCGACTGTGCGACCGGGCTGAAAATCCTGGTCCCGCGAGGCGCGCCCGCGAAACCGTTAACACGTGTTCCGAGTTTGTTCTACTGTCCCGGGAACGAGGGCGGGGCGCGTTCCTCGACCACGACGCCCAGTTCGGTGACGCCCCGCTCGATGGCGCCCGGCACCGCCAGGCGGCCGTCGCCGGTCCGCGCCAGGGCGAAGAACCGCGCCCCCTCCAGCGTCCGCGCGAACGAGACCCCCCGACGGTCGACGAAGATGAACTGGCCCTGATAGGCGCCGGTGACCTCCTCGCGCGTGCTGCCCAGGCCGCGGAAACGCAGACGCATTTCCTCCAGCCGGGCGGCGCACATCTCGATCTGGACCTGGTCACGCGCGACGACGTTGAAGACCGGCTCGCCCTCAGACTGCTCAACCGCATAGCAGACGCCGGTATCGGTCGGGGCCTTCACCGCCTGGGCGCAGCCCGCAAGGACCGGGATCGCCAGGAGCGATGCGATCAGGGTGGGGCGGATCATCAGTTCAGGCTCGGGAACTGGCAGCTGCGATCCTGGTCGGCCAGGATGCGGAAGCGCGTGTTGTCATTGGACTGCTCGACGCGCCGGGGCACCAGACGCAGGGTCAGATTGCCGTGGCGGCCGTACTGGGCGTCGCCAGGGCGGACGCAGGTTCCTGCGTACAGGGCCTGGACGCACTGGTTCAGGCTCATCTGGCCCAGCTCACGCCAGTCCGAGCCGGTGAAGCGCAGGCAGGGTGCTCCGGACGCGCGCTCCACGCGCGGCTGGGGCTGCAGCTGGGGCTGCGGCTTTTCGGGAAGGGTCGTGTCGTAGGGATCGACGACGCCGCTGCCGGCTGTCGCCGTCGTGTCGGGCAGGGCTGGCGGCGGGGAGAAGGACGCCGTCGGGGCGGCGGCGAGGGCGCCCGTCTCGTCGAGACCCACATCCAGGGCGTCCGTGGCCAAGCCGTTGCGTCGGGCGCAGTCGGAAAGGGTCGCCATTCCGATGAACTGGCCATCGACGAAGCAGCGCAACGCTCGTGTCGGCTCCAGGGAAGGCGCATCGCCGACATTGACCGTCAGCCCGCCGGGGCCTTCGGTTTCCGGCGCTTTCGGCGCGGCCGGTTCACGGCTTCCGCCGAACACCAGGGCCAGCACCACGGCCGCCAGGACGGCGAGGCCCACACCGATGGCGATGATGACGCGATTGTCGTTGGGCAGTTGCATGAAGCGGAGCTCGCTGGGCGTCGGGCCTTGAAGGCCTCAATAACCCCGCCCCGCCCCGGGGCGTCAACTGCGAAGCGAAAACGGCGCCCGCTTATCCGGTCAGCCGGGCGAGCGCAGCCCGATAGTTGGCGAGCTGATTGGTCAGATAGGCCGGGACGGGGCCGGACGCCGAAGCGGTCGCGTCCTGGGGCGCCAGTCCGCGATAGGCGTCGCGGATGACCTTGAGCGCGCCCTGAAGCTTTTCGCCGGCCGCAGTGATCGCAGCCGCGTTGTTCAGGGTCAGGTTGCCGGGCAGGTCCAGGCCGAACGTCTTCACACTGGTGTCGGCCGCGGCCAGCCCGACATAGCCCGCCGACAGGCCGAGCCCCATCAGGGCGTCCCTGCCCGTCTCGCCTGCGGTCAGGATCGCGCCGGTCTTGCCGTCCTTGGCCATGATTGACAGGCGCTGGACGCCGCCGGTGGTGGTCGTGGTCTCGCCGTCCTTGCCGGTGACCGCGCCGCCTTCGGAGGCGACAGTGACCTTCAGCTTGCCGCCGGACGCCACGCTGATCTTGCGGGCCAGAGTCGCCAGGGTATCCTTGGCGTCGATGGTCACAGCCTGGGCCCGGCCGCCGTTGGCGGGCGTGATATAGAAGCGGTCGCCGACCCGCAGGGAGGTGGCGTCGGTCAGTTTTTTGGAATCGCTCTGGTCGATCTCGCCCTGCGGCAGGCCCAGACGGTCCAGGACGCTGGCCCCGCCGGACGCGACAGCGAGGGTCATCGGCTTGGCCTGGTCGCCGTCTCCGGACCAGGTGCGGGTGTATTCGACCGCGCCGGTCAAGGGGTCGAGCCGGGTCAGATAGGCCTTGGTCGGGTCCGTGTCCTTTGCGGCGGGATCGCGGTCGGCGATGCCCGTGATCCAGACCTTCCCGTCATGGACCTTCACGTCGGCGGCCGTGTCGTCGCCCGCGTCGCCGTACCAGCTTAGCCGATCGGTCCCTGCGGCCGTCAGGTCGGTCGAGATGGCGGCGACGAAGACGTCCTTGCCGCCCGAATGGGCCGTGGTCGTGGTCCCGGCAGCGAGACCGCTGTCGCGGCTGGTCCCGGTCAGGATGACCTTCCCGTTGCCGACGGCGATGCCGGCGATCTCGCCCGAAATGGCGCCGAGGTCGCGCGTCGAGGCCAGGGTCGGCACGCCCGCAGTGTCCAGGGTGAAGCGGCGCACGACCGCGTGGCCGTCCTCGACGCCGGCGGTGTAGAGGTTGGAGCCGTCGATGGTCATCGCATCGACGCTGTCGTCGCCGCCGGTGCCGAACTGGCTCTGGCCGATCGCCTTGGAGACGATGCCCGCTGTCGGATAGGGCTCGCCCGCCTTGAAGGCCTGGACATAGCCATCCCAGCCGCCAACCGAGACGGATCCGGGAATGGCCGATTTCGACCGCCCGCCGATATAGACCAGGCCGTCGCCGCCGAAAGAGACGCTGGTCGCCTCATCGGCCGCGCGGGCACCGCGACGCTGGGTCCACTGCTCCTCGCCGTCCTTGTTGAACACGGTGACGAAGCTGTCGGCGACGTTGGCGACATCTCCGGTCTTGCCCGCGTCCGTGCTGGAAGTGTTCAGCGAGCCCGTGACGGAGCCCGCGACAGCGACATCGCCGTTGTCGTCGATGGCGATGGCATAGCCGCTGGCGGTCGAGGCGGCCCCCAGGGTGCGGGTCGCGACCAGCCGTCCAGCCGAATCGTACTTCATCAGGGCGACGTCCTGAACGCCCTTGATCGGCTGGCTCGTCCCGCCGGAGGTGACGTCGCCGACGATCCAAAGCGAGCCGTCCGGCCCGACCGCGCTGGCGCGGACGGCGGTGACGCCCTCGGGCATCTTCTCCTGGGATATGCGGCCATCGACCCATTGGGTCTCGCCGACGTTGCCGCCGGCGGGCTGGGCCGCCGTGCCGCCGTCGCTCTGGAACTTCAGGATCTGGTTGATGGTGGTGGCTGGGACGGTCGTCTTGGTGGTAGATACGCCGTTGACCGTTGTGGTCACGGTCGTGGCCGGGGCGCCGGCGGACTGGACGACATAGACGGCGTCCGATGTCTCGGAGGCGGTGAAGCCGACGGTCTCGGTCGAGGTCCCGCGGATCGCGAGCGCCCACCTGTCGGGGCCCGCCGGCAGGGTCACGGGCTTTCCGGCGACCTGGATGACCTTGGGCTCCGCCTTGATCTGGTCGCGGCCGATGCGGGTCTGGAAGCCGGCGGCCTCCAGCTTGCCATTGATGAAGCTCGTGACAGAGTCCATCGTCCGGGGCGTCGAACCCATATCGGACAGATCGATCGGCACGGCCGTGGTCTGGGTCGAAAGCCCGACCGGCACCTTGATGGTGATGTTGAACCTGGTGTCGCCCTCGAAAGCCTTCACCGGCGTGTCCAGCGCGCCTTCGTGGATCGGGCCGGTGATCGAGTTGGAGCTGTCACGAGGGACGCCGGCGGTCGTCTTGGAGGTCGAGGACGACGTACCCTGCACCATGCGGAGCGCGTCGAATTCGGCCTTGCCGAGGTAGGAGCCGATTTCGGCGAGGCCCGAGGCGAATCGTTTCTGGGTCAGGGCCAGGTCGGTGGTGCTCAGGCCCTTGACCGAGGCGCGATTGGCCAGGGCGTTGAGCGACTCCAGCCCCTGATAGAGGGCGAACAGCTTCCTGTAGTCGGCCGAGGCGCCCTTCACGTCGAGCTGGGCGGCGTCCTCGTTGACGAAGGCGCGGCCGCCGAGCGCGGCGCGAACCAGGGCGTCCGGCTTGGGCGCGGTCGCCTGGGCCGAGGTGCTCCACGGCGCGGTCGGCTGGGCTTTCTTCGTGACAAGATTGGTCAGCGCAGCCGAGGACGCGGGGTCATACGAACCGCCGAACAGAACCATCAGATAGCTGTTGTTGATCGCCACTCGATCCTCCGCGGAGGACGGTACGCGAGCGGGCTCAATGCGAGATTAACGTCCGACCAGGGAACGATGGAATGCGAATCGTGTTCTGATCTCGTCGGACAGGAGTGAGATCATGATCTTCCCGAAGTCGCTAATCCAGAACCTGCTGGCCCTGTACGGGTTCGGAGACCGCTCGCATCCGCCGCGCCGCCGCCCTGGTCCTGTGGTGATCGGGCACACCCCGGGCCCTGGCCGATTCTGATCCTTACTGGAACAGGGACAGAATGATCTGCGGCGCCTGGTTGGCGATCGACAGGGCCTGAGCTCCGAGTTGCTGCTGCACCTGCAACGCCTGCAAGCGCGCGCTTTCCTTGGCTAGGTCTGCGTCCACAAGATTACCGATGCCCGATTCGATCGTGTCGGCGAGCTTCGAGACGAAGGTGTTGTGCGCCGAGATCTGTTTGGCCTGGGCTCCCAGGTCGCCAAGCGCAGAGTTCAGCTTGCTTATCGAAGTGTCCAGCTTGCTGAGAGCCGTGGTCGCGCCGGTGATTGTCAACAGGCTGTCAGCCAGACCAAGCGTCAGAATGGATCCGCTGAGGGTCAGGTTCTTGCCCGACAGGGTCACGAACGAGGACGCGTCGGCGTTGGCGAGGAACTTCAGTCCGTTGGTCAGGGAGCCGTTCAGGACGTTGCCGCCGTCGAACTCAGCGTTCTCCACGGCCGACTTGATGGCGCGGAGCAAAGCCTGGAAGTCGGCGTTCAGCAGTTCGCGGGACTGGGTCTTGAGCGAGGCGTCCTTGGCCGCGACGACCTTCTCTTTCAGCTGGTTCAGCAGGTCGGAGATCGATTCGCCCGCCGACATGGCGACGTCGGCGATGGAGGTGGCGCGGTCCAGGCTCTGCTTCACGGCGGACAGGGCGCCGAGGTCGGCGCGCTGGCCCTGGGCGATGGCCCAGATTGCAGCGTTGTCCTTGGCTCCCTGGATTTTCAGCCCGGTGGAGACGCGATTCTGGACCCCGGTCAGGTTGTCGTTGGTGCGGGACAGGTTCTGCAGCGCGACGGCGGCGGCGGCATTGGTGTGAACGCTGTTCGTCATAGGTCTTCTAGCCCCGGGTTGTTCGCCGGGAGGCTAGGTCAGTAACAGTCACCGTATGGTTAACGCCTGTAAACCACGACGATTAACCGCGGCGGGCGATCCCGCGCGGTCTGGAGGGTTGGGCCGGCGTCTGAAAAATCAGGCGCTGGTGTCGATCAGGCCCCCGGCGGTGTAGCCTCCGCTTTCGGCCATTCGCAAAACCTGCTCTCGCGGGAACTGGCGGATGACCTCACCGGTGGTGCTGTCCAGCGTCTTGTAGATGAAGGTTCCGTGGGTGGGCCCTTCCTCGATGATCAGACGATACCGGGCGGCCTCTTCGGCCTTCTGTTCGGCGCGGTCCTGGTCGAAGTCGTTGCTCGTGGTCGCGGCCCCGGTGGCTGCGATGACGGGCAAAGCGGCGGCGCCTATCCTCTTTGCATTGGTGTCCATGGCTCCTCACGCCGGGTCTTCCGGCGTCCCTTGGGGAACGGTCGGGCGGAACCGAAGTCCCGCCCTTCCATTGGCTTATCGGAACAGGCCGAGCAGGATCGAGGTCGAGGAGTTGGCGATCGACAGAGCCTGCACACCCAGCTGTTGCTTGGTTTGCAGCGACTGCAGTCGCGCGCTTTCCTTGGCCAGATCCGCATCGACCAGGTTGCCAACCCCGGATTCCAGAGCGTCGGAGAGCTTGGCGACGAACGTGTTGTGCGTATCGAGCGCCTTAGCGCCGGTGCCCAGGCGAGCCAGGGAGGCCGACACGTTGTCGATCGAAGCGTTGACGGCCGTCAGAGCGGTGGTCGCCAGGGTGGAGGTGCCGATGGTCGTCGTAGCCGCGACGGTCACGTTGGCGCCGCCCAGCGACAGGTTTTCACCCGCCACCTTGATGGTGGAGCCGGCCGTGTTCGAGAGGGCCTTGAAGCCATTGGTGCCGGTCGAGTTGTCCAGCAGGTTCACGCCGTTGAACTTGGCGTTCGAGACCACCGTGGTGATCTGGTCGCGGATGGACTTGAAGTCTTCGTTCAAGGCCTTGCGCGAGGCCGTGGACAGCGACTTGTCAGTCGCGGACAGGGCCTTTTCTTTCAACTGGATCAGCAGGTCGGAAACCGATTCACCAGCCGCCACAGCGACATCCACGGCGGATGAGCCGCGATCCAAGCTGGTCTTGACGGCGGTGAGGGCGTTGATTTCCGAGCGCTGGCCCTGGGCGATGGCCCAGACGGCGCCGTTGTCCTTGGCCGAGTTGACCTTCTTGCCGGTGTTGATCCGGCTCTGGACGGTATCCAGTTCCCTGTTCGTAGATTGCAGGTTTTGAAGGGCGGTTAGGGCGCCCGAGTTCGTGTTCACGCTGTTCAGCGCCATGACGAAAGTCCTTGTTTCAAGGTGTTCGACCGTCATTTTGACCGTCGAGAGCATTTTGCTCAGCAACATCAGAAGCAATCGGCACGCCAGACGTCGCAATTTCGACAAACGGCCAATGCGTTGAAATAACTACGGTACTTTGCCTTAACCACGCTTCGCGCCCGGCAGGTTTTGCCGGTTTGCCGGCCGGACGGTAGGAAATGCCGGGCGCCCGGCAGGTTTTGCCGGGCGTTTCGTCCGGACGACGCGAAAACACCCTGACGAAACGGACGAAACGGACGACGTCAGGGACGCTTCGCCGCCTCTCCCGCCCGTCGCTCGGACAGCAAGGTGTCGACCGCCAGTCGCCGCGCGACGTCGCAGTCCGCGATCTGCCAGCCCCGGGTCATATAGCCGGCCTCCAGGTCACCCAGGGTCGGGGCGGCGGGAAGACGATGCAACCCGCAGGGCCGGCTCGCCATCGCCGGCAGGGAGAGGCGCGGCGGGGCAACCGACGAGATCGGGCGCGATCCGGCACAGCTCGCGGTCATGGTCGCGCAGGCGATCAGCGCGATCGGCAGGCAACGGAAGGGAAGAGTCATCGGCGGTTCTCGCAGTCTGGATGGATCGGGCGGTGGCGCGTTCCAGCGTCACGGCGGACTGGACGGCGGCGTCGAGGCGGGCGACCTGGTCGGCCTGACCCTCGGCCTCGGCGGTTCGGGCGGCGGCCTGCTGTGCGGCGGCGGCGACCGAGGCCTCGGCGCGGCTGAGCCGTCGCCGGTCGAGGTCGAACGGATCCCAGCGGAAGCCGAGACCGCCGAAGACGCCGAGGGCCAGCCAGCCCATCGGCGCCAGGGTCCGCAGGACCGGGGACAGGCCGATCACGGAAACACCCGCCGGTCGAGCTCGAAATGCGGGCCGTCGCGCAGGCGCGGCCAGTCGCCGCCCCAGACCAGGACCACACCCTTGATCTTCGCCGCCGTCTTGATGGCCTCGGCGATGCGCGGATAGAGGGGCCAGTCCCAGCGGATCGCACCCTCGACCATGGCGGCGACATCGACCGCGTGGCAGGTGATGTGCCGCGAATTCAGGGTGCGGCTGGCTCCGGCGCGGACCAGACACGCCTGCAGGGCCGGTGTCCTCAGACCTTCGGTGACCATAAAGTCGACCGGCGTGATCAGGATCGCCGCCTCGATGACGCCGACGAGGGCGGGATGGACGCCCCTCATCCGCGTGCGCGAGCGTTCGGACAGACGGAAGCTCATTTCGGGGCTCCGAGACGCAGGCGCAGATTGACCAGCAGGGCGACCAGTTGCTGGGCCGTCGGCGCGACCAGATAGAGGATCAGGGTCAGGGCCAGCAGCGACATGAGGCCCGAGGCCACCGCCGGGAGGGCGTGGGGTTCGGTCCGGTCGATGACGGCGGACAGCGACCGCCACAGGGCTAAGCTGGCCGCGAAGACATAGAGCCGGCGCCACAGCCATCTCGCCTCGGCCAGAGGTGGGGATGGAGGCCCGGATGGGGGCTGGGGGTCGTTATCAATCATTGTCGGGCCCCTCATCGGAGGCAGGATGGATCCTGGACCAGTCAGGTCCACAGACGGCGCGGCTCTCGTCGCGGGACAGGCGGCGGGGCGCCTCCAGCGCATCAAAATCCAGCAGAGGGTCGATACCGTCGAAGAAGGGATCGGCGTCGGGAGGCGGCATCGGCCTCATCCCTGAATCAGGATCACGACGACACCGCCCGAACCGGCGCCGCCCGCACCACCGGAGCTGACGCCCGCGCCGCCGCCTCCCCCGCCCGCGCCAAAGCCGCCCGCCACGCCGCCCGCCGGACCTGCGCCGGAGGTCATCGCGCCCGCGCCGCCGCCGCCGCCGCCGGCCACCGCGATGCTCGAGGCCGGCGCCGATCCGCTCGAACCGGCCGTCGAAACGCCGCCCGCGCCCCCGGAGGCGGGACAGGCGAGAACACCACCCGCGCCGCCAGGACCACCGGCTCGCGCCACGCCGCCCGCATCGAGTCCGCCGCCGCCTCCGCCGCCGCCTGGAGACCCCGGACTCTCGAGACTGCGACCCGTCTCGGCCGTGGCGATGGCCGAGGCCGCGCCGCCGGGGTTGCCGCCGTGGATGCCGGAGCCGGCCGCGCCCGCGGCGCCGCCCGCCGCGCCGCTCGCGCCGGGCTGGCCGCCGCGCGCGGTCAGGAGGGTGACGCCCGAGGCGGTGATGAGGGTGTCGCCGCCGGTTGCGCCGGACGCGCCGCCCGCGCCGAGGGTCACGGTCAGGTGGCCGGGCAGGTCCTCGACGCGCCAGACCGCCCGGGACAGGCCGCCCCCGCCGCCCCCTCCCCCGCCCTGACGCACGCCGCTCGCGCCCGAGGCTCCCGCACCGCCTCCGCCCCCGCCTCCGAGCGCCGTGACGATCAGCAGCCGGGCCCAGTCGGGCGCGACGAAGTCGCCGCCGGCTGTGAGGCGCACCGTCTCGGCCCGCGTGGCGCCGTAGGAGAACCAGACGCGGGCGTCGTCCTTGTCGATGCGCAGGGCCTCGCGCCAGGTCCCGCCGTCAGGGCTGACCTTCAGGCGCAGGTCGTCGTCGCCGATCAGGCCGAGTTCGGCGCGTCCGCCGTAGCCGCTCTGGAACAGCAGCGAGAGAACGTCGGCAGCGCCCGCCTTGTTGAAGGTGAAACGCAGGTCGCCGTCGCCACCGTCACCTGTCGACAGGGCCGTCCAAAGCGCCTTGTTCAGCCTGGCCGCGAAGGGATTTTCGGCGTCGGCCGTGGTGTTGAGGCCGAACCGGGTCAGGCCCTGCAGACGGACCGGAAACGGGGTCCAGCCGTCGTCGCCGCGCACGACGAGGGCGCCCTCGTCCAGCACGACGGCCAGCGTCCCGACCGGCGCGGGCACGCGGGTCCAGCCGCCCAGTTCGGCGCGGGCGAGATCGCCTTCCGACCACCCCGACCAGACGGCGCCGGTCGGGGTCGCGGGCAGGATGTAGAGGGCGCCGTCGTCCGGGTCGGGGGGCTGGGCCACGACGGTGCGGCTGACCACAGCCGTCTGGGCCAGAACGTCCAGTCGGGTCAGGGCCTCGTTGAGCGTGACATGTTTCTGCAGCTGACCGGCCGCCAGATAGGGCAGGTCCAGTCGCGCGCTGTGGTTCGAAGCCATTTCGATCTCCGTTGGAATGCGGAGATCAGTGTGCGGGCGCCCCGGAGGCCCGCGCGTTGAAAGGCTCTAAAAAGAGCCGGCCGTTGAATTTATTGGGGTCCTGGGTCGATCCGTTGATGGGTATCGCCGGAAAGCGGATTGCGGGGAGACCATGGAAGGGCTGGGAGGCCTCCCCGCTGACCGGATCGCGGCTGTCAGGACCCACGACGCCGCACGAGGCGGCGGCGCAACGGCCCGGTCCCGAACAACTACGGACGGCTCGCCGAGCCGGATGCGGTCTAAAGGGACTGAAGCTCGCCGGTGGCGACCACCGGGCCATCCGGCTTGTCGGCGGCGGGGGTGTGACCCGGCGCCTCCATCGAGATGGCGACGGCGACCGCCTGACCCGCAGTGGAGGCCAGGACGTCGGTCAGATGGTGATGCGAGGCGGCCGAGCCGTCGATAGCGCCGATCAGCTGGACCCCGGCCTCGCCCGGCCTGACCAGCCAAAGGTGCGGCACGGCGCTGACTCCAGCCATCGCGTCCGTGGGAGCGATGAATAGATTTCCGGTCGCGCTATCGTAGGCCAGGGCCACGACAGGAGTCCCGCCATCGGTCATGGCGATGGTGGCGACGCGGGTCACGCCGCCGGTCGGCACCGTGTGCACGATGGGCGCGGGGGTCGGACGCGTAGCCAGCAGGGCGACAGCAACGAGGCTGGCGGCCAGCAGACCGGTCGAGCCCACGGCCCAAGTCCTCCAGAAGCCGGCGCGGTTGTCGTTCGCAGCGACCGGGGCGATGCCCGCCTCGACGCGGGGCCAGACTCGGGCTGATGGCTGGACGGGTGGAATCTCAGCGATAAACCCGGCCAGATGCTCGTTCCAGACCTCGACCTCGGCAGCGAAGGCGGGATCGGAGGCCTCGCGGGCACGGGCGGCGCGCTCTTCGTCGGGCGACAAAACGCGCAGGGCCAGCTCACCGGCCAGGGCGTCGACGGCGCCGGGCTCGTCAGAAGGGAGGTCGGTCATGATTCGAGGCAGCTCCTCAGCCTGAACAGTCCCCGCCGGATCCAGCTCTTCATCGTACCCAGCGGCACGTTCTCGCGGATCGCCAGGGCGTCATAGGTAACCCCCTCCATGAAGGCAGTGCGGATGACGCCGCGAACCCTGTCCTCCAGCGTGTTGAGACAGACGTTCAGCCGGTTCACCTCATCCGTCGTCTCGATCACGTCCGAGGCCAGGGGGGCGGCGTCGGCCAGGTCGTGGGCGTCCTCGACCGGGGCGGTGCGGCGCATCGGCGCGGCCGACCTCAGACGGTCGATCGACCGGTTGCGCGCGATGGTCACCAGCCAGGTGATCGGGCTCGCGCGCGCGGGGTCGAAGGTCGAGGCCTTCCTCCAGACGGTGAGATAGGTGTCCTGCAAAACGTCCTCGGCCAATTGGCGGTCACCCAAGATACGCAGGCACACGCCCAATAGCTTCGCGGAGGTCGCTTCATAGACGATCCTGAAGGCGGCCCGGTCGCCGTGGCCCGCGTTGCCGAGGGCCACGGCCAGTTCGTCTCGCGTCAACATGGGGGTCATTCAGCGGGTCCGGCCAGTCTCGATGGCCGGAATAGGGATGGCCCCGATCGATCCGTCAAGCGAAACAGCCGCTTCAGTCGTGCAGATAGACGACACGCCGTTTTTTCGGATCGGCCTTCATCGTGGCGACGTGCCGATCGTGCTCGCCGGATGCCCGCGCGTCGCGCTCATTCGCCTCGACCCAGTGGGTGCTCTCGATGTCCTTCTGCAGCGCCTTGGCCGCCATCAGGTGGCCGGGGAAGAAGAAGTCGACCACATTGCCGGCCACCGGCACAGCCCCGGTGCCGACGTCGAGACCCAGGTAACCCGCCATCCGGGCGATGGTGTAAGGCGTGGCCCTGGCGCGCACGGCCTGGGTGAACAACCAGCCGGCGGCCCCGACGCTGTAGAGCGTGCCGACGACCGGGATCCAGGTCAGCAGACCGTCCATGCCGATGCCGAAGGGGCCGAAGCCAACGGCCCGGTCGGAGAGCTTCTTGACGCCCTCGACATTGGACCAGATCTTCTCGATATCCCCGATCGACCGCTTCGCCATGTTCGCCCTCCCAAGCGACTGGTCAACGCACCACATCGACCCGCGTTCACCAAGGATAGCAAGTCTTAGTGACTGACAGAGCCTCGCATGCGCGATTGTTCGCGGCCGGTGTCGTGGGGCTGGCGCTTCTGGCTCCGCTGGGGATCGCGCTGGCGGGCCTGAGCGGGATCGGTCACCGGTGGGTCGACATTCTCGCGCAGTTCACCGGGCCGGCGCTCGTCGCGGCGGCGGCGGGGCTGGTCGCAGCGGCGCTTTTGCGATCGTGGACCCTAATCGCGGCGGCGGTGGTCGTCTGCGCCGTCGTGCTGGCGGCCGGATCGAGCCAATGGGCGCCGCCGCGCGGAGACCCCGAGGCGGGCTCGCCGGACTTCACCCTCTACTCCGCCAATCTCCAGGCCCGGAATACGGATGTGGACGCGATAGCGACCTCAATCGCCGCGGCCGATGCGGACGTCGTCGTCCTCGTCGAGTTCGGGGATGCGCCGGCAGCGGAGATCGACAGGGTGCTGGCGCGATACCCCTATCGGGCCGTCAACGGCCGCATCGACCGGCCAGGCGGCGCCGCCCGGTCGGTGATCGCTTCGCGGCGGCCGTTGCACGACATCCGGCTTCGCATTCCAGCCCTGTTCGTTGTGGGGGCACGGGTGGAGACCGATCTGGGCCCGGTCACGGTCGCGGGCGTGCACATGACGCGGCCATGGCCCTATCAGATCCAGTGGGAGCAGATTCGCCAGGCCGAGGGACTGTCGGACTGGGCGAGGTCGGTCGACGGCCCGGTGATCGCGGCCGGGGATTTCAACAGCGTCTCCAGCGCCCGGATCGGCCGGATCATCAAGGGCAACGGCGCGTTGATCCCCGCGCCGGGTTGGCCGGGGACCTGGCCGACGAAGCTGCCAGACGCCGCCGGCATGACAATCGACCAGGTCTATCGCTCGCCCGATCTGGCCCTGGTGGAGCGGCGGCTGGGCCTGCCCACGGGATCGGACCACCGACCGGTCATAACCCGCTTCAAAAGGGCCGCTTCGCCAGCCGAGTGAGCCGCGCCTGATGGCCGTCGGCGGGGAAGTCGTCGGCGATCCATTCGGCCTCGAAGGCCTTCAGGATGAGGCCATGCCCGGGGCCGGGCTCAAAGCCCATTTTCGCTAGGTCGCGGCCGCCGACCGGCAGGCGGGGGACAGGCCAGCGTTCGATAAGCGCCAACGCCGGGGCGGTATCGGCCTGCGGCTGAAGCCCGCCGCCGCGCCGGATTCGGTCGCTGACGGCCTCCTTGCCGAGGCGATAGATCAGCGCCCGCAGCTCACGCTCTCCGGTCGTCGGATCGAGCGGTCCCCCGGCTGCGGCCGCAAGGCGCCTCTCGATCGCCCTGGGCAGACGCAGGCCGCGCGCGATGTCCGCCGCAGCGGCCGGGTCATCCGGCAGCAGGGCCGACAGCCGCAGGACCGGATCGTCGCTGGCGGCGCTCAACGCATCGAAGGCCCCGAGCCCGGACACCGCAGGAAACAGCCGCTCCAGCACCCCGGCGTCGCGCATCGCATGGATGGCCGCGCGCGGATCGGGCGCGGCCAGCAGCTTCATCAGTTCCTTCGACACCCGCTCGGCGGACAGCCGCGTCAGCCCTGAGGCGTGGGCGGCGCAGGCGGCGAGGCCCTCGGCGTCAGGGTCCGAACCACCATACCAGGCGAAGAAGCGGAAGAAGCGCAGGATGCGGAGATAGTCCTCCTCGATCCGCGTGTTCGGGTCGCCGACGAAGACGACGCGTCCGGCGAGCGCATCCTCCACCCCCTGCCCTGTCGGGTCGAAGATGGCGCCGGTGCGATCGGCATAGAGGGCGTTCAGGCGGAAGTCGCGGCGCGCTGCGTCCTCGGCCCAATCGTCGGTGAAGGCCACAACGGCGCGGCGACCGTCGGTCTCAACGTCGCACCGCAGGCTGGTGATTTCGTAGGGCTTCCTCTCCGAGACGGCGGTGACCGTGCCGTGGGCGATGCCTGTGGGAACGACCTTGATCCCGGCCGCCTTCAGCGCCGCCATCGACTCCTCGGGCTTCAGCCGGGTGGCGACATCGAAGTCGTCCACGGGCCGTCCGACGAGGGCGTTCCGAACCGAACCGCCGACGAAACGGGCGCTGTCGGGGCCGCCCGCTGCCTCCAGCGCGTCGAAGACGGCGGCGGTCGCGGAACTCGTCAGCCAGTCCTGGCCCTCCAGCCGGGTCACGCGGCGTCCTCGGCGGCCGATTCGGGGAGGTTTACCTCGTCGCCATAGAGGCGCGCGCGCAGGCCGCGGATAATGCCGGCGGTCGCGCCCCAGATGTACTGCTCGTTCCAGGTCATCGCCCAGAACCACCGTTTGACGCCCTCGGGCGCCTCAAGATGGTCGCGGCTGTGGTTGGCCGGGTCCATGAGGAAGTCCCAGGGGGTCTGGAAGATTTCCGCCACCTCGTCAGGCGAAGCCTTCAAGGGCGGCAGGTGCGCGACCCAGCCGACGACGGGCGTGACCAGATAGCCGGTGCCGGTCTCGTAAGGGTCGGACAGACCCAGCACGGTGACAGCGGCAGGGTCGAGATCGACCTCCTCCCGCGCCTCGCGCAGGGCGGCGTCGACCGCCGTCTCTCCGGGGTCGAGCCGACCGCCGGGAAAGGCGACCTGGCCGGTGTGTCTGGCCAGGCTGTCGGCACGACGGGTCAGCAGAACGCGCGCGCCCGCGGGATCGGCGACGATCGGGATCAGGACGGCGGCGGGCTTCAGCGGACCGGGCGTCCAGCGCGGCGCGCCAGGGTTCAGGTCGAAGTCCGAGCGGATGGCGCGCGTCTCCGCCCGCCAGTCGCCGACCGGCACCAGCCGCTCGACCAACCGATCTTTCAGGGTCCGATGGCTCATGCCACGCCCGCTCCCGGCGGACCGAGCGGGAACCAGACTCCGCCGGACCGGACGGCGAGGCGGCCATCCCTGACCTCGGCCATCTCGACCAGATCGTAGAAGACGGTGCGTGCGATGCGGGCCTCGAGGTCGGCGCGGACATGGACGCGGGGCGCGGGTTCTCCGGTCACGGGATCGGTCTCGACGGTGATCGGGTGGTCGGGCCCGGCGCGCGTCTCGTCGCCGACATCGGTGGTGAAGACCAGGTCGTCGCCGTCGCGGGTCATGGTCACCGCGCGGAACGGCAGGTCCTCGACCTCGATCCGCATCTTCTCGAGAGGGGTGACGAGGTGATAGCCGTCGGAGTCGCGCCTCAGCACCGTCGAGAACAGCTGCACCAGTTCGGCGCGGCCGATCGGCGAACCCTCATGCATCCAGACGCCGTCTGCGCGGATGACGATGTCGATGTCGCCGCCATGGGCCGGATGCCAAAGATGCACCGGCGGCAGGCCACGACCCGGCGCCTGTCTGGCGGCGGCCGTTATTCCGGCGAGACCCTGGGATGGTTCGGAAGCGCTCATTCATTTCACCGTGCACCCCGGCGAAGGCCGGGGTCCAGATGGAAAACTCCTGCGGGGCCGATGCGGTTCGACCATAGCTCCACCTGCCTTTCGTCATCCTCCGGCGCAGCGAAGCGGAGACCCGGGGACCCAGCGGCGCGCGAGAGCGCGAACCTGCCACGCACAGGCATGTTTCCGACTCCGTGCCTGAACAGATCGCCTTCGGCGCCGCTAGGTCCCCCGGTCTGCGGCGCGAAGGCGCGCCTTGCCGGAGGATGACGAAAGCAGAAAGTCAGGCCGCAAGCGCCAACCCGGAAGGCGCGGCGCTGGTAATCGGCAACCACATCACACGCTGTGGATCGGCGGGCCCGGGCAGGCGCACGTCCGGCGCGGGCTGGAAGCCGAAGCGCGAGAAATAGGGCGGGTCGCCGACCAGCAGCACGCCGGCCACGCCCCGGGCCTGCGCCTCGCCGAGGCAGGCGCCGACCAGATCCGCGCCTATCCCCCCGCGCCGCGTATCCTGAGCCACCGCGATCGGCCCGAGGAAGAGGGCGTCCAGCCCATCCACCGTGATCGACCACAGTCGCACCCAGCCGATCATCCGGCCATTCTCGCGCGCCACGAAGGCGGCCGCGATACTGGCGGATTCACGAATGCGCTCCGCCGTCTTGGCGAAACGGCCGGGGCCGAAGGCGACCAGCACCAGCGCCTCCGCCTCTTCGCGGTCGGCGGGCGTCTCGGAGGCGATCCGGAAACTGTTCGAGAGGACGGGCGCGGCGCTCATGGCGCGGGCGCTTAGGGGCAATGGGGGGCAGGATCAAGGCACCCCGTTCTTTCGTCATCCTCCGGCGAAGCGAAGCGGAGCCCGGGGGACCCAGCGGCGCGCGGGAGCGCGAAACTGCCGCGCGCATCGCTGCTTCCGACATCCTGCCTGAACAGATCGCCTTCGGCGCCGCTGGGTCCCCCGGTCAGCGCCGCAAGAGCGGCTTGCCGGAGGATGACGAAGGGATGGGAAGCGGGATTGCCTACGAAAACACCGGCGCCCGCTTCTGGGTGAAGGCCATGAAGGCCTCCATGGCCTCAGGGCTGGACATCTGGGAGCCGAAGGCCTCGCCCTCGCGCTGCATCAGGGTCCAAAGGGCCTCGGCGTCGCGCATGAGGCGTTTGGTCTTGCGAAGCGAATTGGGCGCGCGGGCGACGAGTTTGGCGGCCAGGCCGTCGGCGACGGCGTCGACCTCGGACGCGGGGACGGCGCGGCTGGCAAGGCCCCAGGCCAGCGCCGTCCGCCCGTCGATCGGCTCGCCCAGGGCGAAAATCTCGAACGCGCGTTGATGGCCGATGGCCAGCGGCAGGAGCAGGGACGACCCCGCCTCGGGCGCCAGGGCCAGGTTGATGAAGGGCGCGGACAGAAGCGCGTCCTCGGCCACGACGACCATGTCGCAATGGAGCAGAAGGGTCAGGCCGATACCCACGGCGCGACCGCGCACCGCCGCGACCACTGGCTTGTCCATCTCGGCCAGGGCCTTGAGAAACTGGAAGACGGGCGCATCGACGACCTGCCCGCCGCCGCCCTGGGCCCCGATGGCGATGAAGTCGGCGATGTCGTTGCCGGCGGAGAAGCTGTCGCCCTCGGCCTTGAACAGCAGGACGCGGACGGCGTCGTCGGTGCGGGCGCGGTTCGTCGCTTCGGCCAGCAGGGCGTACATCGCCTGGGTGATGGCGTTCTTCTTCTCCGCGCGGGCGAAGGTGACGGTCAGGACGCCGTTCGACAGGTCAACGCTGACGGGGGGGCGGATGGGGTCGCTCATGCGGCGGTCTCCGTTTCGGTGAGGCTCCACCAGTCCACGCCGTCGGCGTCGCGTTCGCGGCGCACGCGGCCCTGACCGGCCAGATAGTTGAGGTGGGCGATGGCCTCGCCCGTGGCCATGCCCAGAATGCCGTCGCCGACCGGGCGGGCGAACAGGGAGGCGAAGACATCGACGGCCCGTTTCGGCTCGCGCAGCGTCCGCTCCAGCCGTTTCAACGCTACGGCGTGACCCCGCTTCAACGCCTCGATGCGCGGCAGCACGCCCGTGAAGGGCTCGCCGTGGCCAGGCAGGACGAGCAGATCAGCCGGCAGGAGATCGCCGAGCCGGTCCAGCGAGGTCATCCAGTCATCCAACGGATCGGCCAGGGGCTCGGTCGGCCAGACGGAGATGTTCGACGAGATTCGCGGCAGGATCTGGTCACCCGAGATGAAGACGTCATCCGACTTGCGCCACAGACAGGCGTGCTCGGGGCTGTGACCGTTGCCGATCACGATGGTCCAGTCCTCGCCGCCGATCGACAGGACCTCGCCCTCCCGGATCCGCTGATAGCCGGCCGGCATGGCCGTCATGCCCTTGGCGAACATGCCGTAGGACTGGCGGTAGCGCTCGATCTGCGGCTCGTTCCAGCCGCCGGCGCGCCAGAAGATCGCGCCCGCCTCTGGCGCCGTACCGGTGTCGGCGAACAGCATCCGGCCGGTGACATATTCCAGCTGGGTCATCAGCAGGGGCGCGTCGAACCGCTCGCACAGCCAGCCGGCCAGGCCGATATGGTCCGGGTGCATATGGGTGCAGATGACCCGGGTGATCGGCTTGCCCGCCAGCGGCCCGGTCAGCGCCGCCTCCCAGCCCGCGATGGAGTCCGGTGTTCCGATGCCGGCGTCGACGACGGCCCAGCCCTCGCCGTCCTCGATCGCATAGACGTTGATGTGATTGAGCTGCATCGGCAGCGGCAGGCGCAGCCACAGCACGCCGGGCGCCGCCTGAATCGCCTCGCCGGGCGCCGGAGGGGCGCCGAGCGGATAGGTCAGGCCGCGCAAGCCATCGCCGCCGGTCTCGGCCTCGCCTTCGCTCGTGATCACGCCGTCCGCCAAGTCAGTCTCCAATCGCAACGGGCCGACCATAGGCCGGGGAGGATACGCGCGTCCAGCGCCCGGTCTTGACCTCATCACGACGGCTCGCCAAGGCTTCAGAACAAGTTTCAAGGAGAGTATCCGTGTTCATGAAAACCCTGGCGGCCATCAGCGGCGCCGCGATGATGGCGATGGCGCTCGTTTCGCCTGCCTCGGCCCAGGAGCCGAACAATACGGGCTCGGGCTACGGAGCGGCCAACTCCGATACGACGCCAACAGCTCCGGCGGCCCGTGTGACTCCGACCCGGACGCCGCGCCAGGAACGCCAGCGGGCCCCGGCCCCGCCGACACCGGAAGAAAATATCGCGGCCGCCCAGGCGATCGCCACATCGGCGTCGGTCGCCTGCCAGGTCAGC
Organism: Brevundimonas sp. DC300-4; assembly: GCF_049897365.1. NCBI lineage: Bacteria > Pseudomonadati > Pseudomonadota > Alphaproteobacteria > Caulobacterales > Caulobacteraceae > Brevundimonas > Brevundimonas sp. DC300-4. The sequence goes on along the minus strand of NZ_JAFCWC010000008.1, from coordinate 38,111 downwards.
CAGGCCAATTTCCTCGGTCTCGCCCCGGACGGCGCCAAATCCTACGAGGCCGTCTGCGCCACCGGCCCCGGCTATATTCTGATGGCCTCTGCCCCGCCCCTGGCCGTCGACTGCGTCCTGCTGGCCGGCCAGGCCCAGATCGACCGCGCCCGTGACCCGCTCGCCGATGTGGGCACCCAGTGCGCCATCCCCCAGAACCTCGACGTCCTCCGCGTCATCTCGGCCTATGCGAGCGAGGCCGGCATCGCCTGTGCCGTCGACCAGGCCGCCTCTATCGGCAAGTCGAGTGAAGGCAATCTGATCTATGAGGTCGGCTGCAACGGCGTCGACGGCTACTGGCTGGAAAAGGTCGGCACGGACTGGAAGGCCTCGGAATGCGCGATCGTCACCACCCAGAACGCGGTCTGCCGCTACTCCACCGCTGCGGAACTGGTCGCGACGTTCAAGACGCGTCTGGCCGGCAGTGAGGCCGCGTCCTGCGACCCGACCGAGGGCCGCTACATGGGCGCGAACGCCAACGGCGCCTTCTGGGAAGCCAAATGCGGCGCCGGCAACGGTGTGATCGTGCGTTTCGACCCGCAGTACGCCGTTCAGCAGGTCTACCCCTGCGAGACCGCCCAGCGGATCGGCGGCGGCTGCCGTCTGACCGTCGTGCCCGAAGCTCCGGCCGCTCCCCCGGCGACCCAGCCCTAGAGGCCAGCGCTGGAGTCCGCCCCTCTGGCGTGTTCGTCTTGACCTCGTCCCGATGGCCCGCCAAGGCTGTCGGGACAGTTCAGGGAGATCGCCGTGTTCATGAAAACCTTGGCCGCCATCGGCGGCGCTGCACTGATGATCGTGGCGATCGCATCGCCCGCCTCGGCCCAGGACCCGAACGACAGGGGCACCGGCTTCGGCACCGCTCCGACCGAGCCGGTCATCACGGCGCCGACCGCGCGTGTGACGCCGACGCGCACGCCGCGTCGGCAACAGGAGCAGGAAGCCCCGGCCGCCCCGACTCCCGAAGAGACTGCCGCTGCCGCCCAGCAGATCGCCACCGCCGCCGGCGTCGCCTGCCAGGTGACCCAGGCCAGCCTGCTCGGTCTGACCGCGGAACAGGCGACGACCTATGAAGCGGCCTGCGCCACCGGTCCGGGCTACATCCTGATCAGCTCGGCCCCGCCCCAGGCCGTGGACTGCGTCCTGCTGGCCGGACAGGCCGAGATCGACCGCGCCCGCGACCCGCTCGTCGACGTCGGCACCCAGTGCATCCTGCCCCAGAACCTCGACGTCTTGCGGGTCGTTGCAGCCTATGCGCGCGAGGCCGGCATCGCCTGCTCCGTCGATCAGGGCGCATCGATCGGCAAGTCGAGCGAGGGCAATCTGATCTACGAGATCGGCTGCAACGGCTCGGACGGCTACTGGATCGAGAAGGCCTCGACCGGCTGGACGACGACGGAATGCTCTGTGATCTCGACACAGAACGCGACGTGCCGCTACACCACGCCCGCCGAAGCGGTCGCCACCTTGAAGAGGCGCCTGGGCGGTAGTGAGGCTGCAGCCTGCGACGTGGCCGAGGGCCGCTACATGGGGGCCAATGCCAACGGCGCCTTCTATGAAGCCAAATGCGCCGCCGGCAACGGCGTCATTGTCCGCTTCAACCCGGACTTCGCCGTGCAGCAAGTCTACCCCTGCGAGACCGCCCAGCGGATCGGCGGCGGCTGCCGTCTGACCGTCGTGCCTGAAGCTCCGGCCGCGGCCGATCCGGCGACGGAACAGTAGCCAGAGGTCCGACCCGACGGGCACGCTGCTCGCCGGGTCGGTTTCTGGCATAGAATGCTTGACCGACCCGCTCGGTCCGCTCCACGCTCGTTCTGTCGATCAGGAGCCGTGACCGTGTTCAAATATTCCCACATTGCAGCCTTCGGAGCGGTCCTTGCGGTCGCGCTGTCGGCGATGCCCGCCCTTCCCGCCGCCGCCCAGGACACGGGCGCCCAGGGCATGCCGCAGGATCCGGGCGCCACGCCTGCTCCCGAGGGCGCGAACCGGGCGCCTCCGCCGCTGGCGACCTCCGGCCCCGCCGCCGCAGCAGCCGCGCAGCGCATCGCCAATGCCGCCGGAACGGCCTGCCAGGTCGTCGAGGCCAATGTGATCGGCCAGACCTCCAACCAGCAGCGCATCACCTACGAGGCCGCCTGCGCCGCCGGACCGGGTTATATCTTCGTCAACTCCCTCCCGCCCGAGGCTCGCGATTGCGTCCTGCTGGCCGGGCAGGCGGAGGCGGATCGCGCCGCCAATCCCAACGCCGACGTGGGCGCCCAGTGCGTGATCCCCCGCAATACCGAGATCGCCCGCGTTGTCGGCGCCTATGCCACCGAGGCAGGAATCGCCTGCACCGTCGACCAAGGCGCCTCGATCGGCCGCACCAGCGACAACACCCTGATCTACGAGGTTGGCTGCGATGGCCTGGACGGCTACCGGATCGAGAAGGCCGCAGCGGGCTGGACCAGAACCGAATGCGCGGTCATCGCGACCCAGAACTCGACTTGCCGCTTCTCGACCGCCGAGGAACAGGCCGCGACGCTGAAGGCGCGACTGGCGGGCAGCGAGGCCTCGGCCTGCGATGTTGTGCAGGCCCGTTACATCGGGGCCAGCGCGGGCGACACCCTGTACGAGGCCCGGTGCGGCGCCGGGAACGGAATCATCGTGCGCTTCACTCCCGAGCACGTCGTGCGTCAGGTCTTCCTCTGCGAGGCCGCCCAGCGGATCGCCGGCGGCTGCCGCCTGACTACGGTCGCAGCGGCGCCGGCCGCTTAACAGAGCCGACGTTCCGGCGCTTGCTCGGTGAGGCGACGCCGCTTAGCGTCCCGGCGATGCGCATCGCCACCTGGAACGTGAACTCGGTCAACGCCCGCCTGCCCACCGTGCTCGCATGGCTGGAGGCGGCCCAGCCTGACGTGGTCTGCTTCCAGGAGATCAAGACCGTCGACGACAAGTTCCCCAGGGAGCCGTTCGAGAGCCTGGGCTACAATGTCGAGGTCCACGGCCAGAAATCCTACAACGGCGTCGCCCTGCTTTCGAAATACCCGGTCTCGGACGTGCGGCGCGGCCTTCCCGGCCAGGACCTGCTGACAGAGGATGCAGAAGATCAGGCCCGATACATCGAGGCCGTGATCGAGGCGCCCCGCCCCGTCCGTGTCGGCGGGATCTACCTGCCCAACGGCAATCCGATCGGGACGGAGAAGTTCGATTTCAAGATGCGCTGGATGGCGCGGCTGAACGCCCATGCCCGGGACCTGCTGGCGCAGGAAGAGGCCTTCACCCTGTGCGGCGATTACAATGTCATTCCCCTGCCCGAGGACGCCAAGACCCCGTCCGCCTGGGTCAATGACGCCCTGTTCCAGCCGGAGAGCCGCGCCGCCTTTCGGGCGCTGAAGGGGCTGGGCCTCTATGAAGCCGGGGAGTTGGGTCGCCAGCCGCCGGGGACCTACACCTTCTGGGATTATCAGGCCGGCGCCTGGCAGAGGGACCACGGCATCCGCATCGACTTCCACCTGCTGTCACCGCAGGCCGCCGACCGGTTCGTCGGTGTCGAGACGCATCGCGACGCCCGCGACATGGACAAGCCGTCGGACCACGTGCCGGTCGTGATCGAACTGGCTGACTGAGATGGGCGAGGCCCTGCGCGTCATCCTGCTGGTGTCGCTGGCCGCCGCCGCCCTGACCACAGCCGCCCTGACGCTGAACTGGTGGATGGAGCCTGAGCGCCGGCTGCGTCGGGCCATGCTGAAATCCCTGGGCGCCGTGGCCGAGGCCGAGGCCATCTCGGCGCACGAAGGTCGCGCCGCCGGGCTGGACTTCGAGGGCGGCCAGATCGCCGTGCTGTGGGATCGCGGGGCCCACGGGCTGGTCTACAGTTTCGACGAAGTCGAGGGCGGCGAGGTCATCGTCGACGGCCATGTCGTGGCGCGCGTCCGACGCGGCGAAGCGCGCAAGGCACTGGACATCATGGCCCCGGACGCGGAGTTGGTGACCCTGCGGCTCCTGTTCGCCGACGCCCGCTATCCGGAGTTCGAATTGGCCCTGTGGAACGCCATGGCGCCGGGCCACGCCGGGTCGCCGCCCGAGGCGATGCGGCTGGGGCGCCGCTGGCTGTCGCACCTCGAGGCGCTGCTGAAGGGGTGAATGCGGTCTCCTCCCCATGCGCGCTTGCGCATGGAGAGGTGGCGGCGAGCTCCTGCAAGCTGACGGAGGGGTTCTTCGTGCACGCGAAAACACCCCTACCGTCGTCGGGCCGTATTCGGCCCTTCCTCCACTCTGCTGCGCTCCGAGCCACCTCCCATCGCTGCGCGACAGGGAGGAGACAAACGGCGCCATTGCCGCCTCGGCGGGAGGAAGGGTAGAAGCGCCCACCTCTGTATCGCCTGCTGCTTTTTAAGGAGCCCGCCGTGGCCCGCCTGTTCGACGCCTATGTCATAGCCGACTGGACTGCCGCCGAAGGCAAGAAGCTGGGCGAGAACTCGGTCTGGATCGGCGTGGCCAAGCGCGACGTGCGCTTCCGCCTCTATACCGAGACCCACAACGTCGCGACGCGCGCCGAGGGCGAGGCGCTGCTGAAATCCATCCTGGCCGATCATCGCAAGCGCGGTGATCGGGTGTTCGTCGGCTTCGACTTCTCGCTGGGCTATCCTGTCGGCACGGCCGCGCGCCTGAAGCTGGCCGAGACTCCGGCGTGGTCGGCGATGTGGAAATTCATCGCCTCGAACGTCGTCGACAAGGACGACAACATCAACAACCGCTACCAGGTCGCCGCCAAGATGAACCGGCTGATGACTGACGAGGCCTGGCCTCTGTGGGGCGCCCCGGCGAAACAGGCGCAGCGCTGGCTGACCACGACCAAGCCGCCGCAAGGCTCAGGCGACATCCCCGAATACAGGGCGACCGAGAACGCCGTGCGCAAGGGCAAGCTGCAGCCCAAGTCGAACTGGCAGATGCATGGCGCGGGGGCCGTCGGCGGCCAGACCCTGGTCGGCATTCCGATGGTGCGCCGTCTGCTGGAAAGCCTGGGCGCATCGGGCGCCGTCTGGCCTCTGGGCACGGGCTGGCGCGCGCTGGACGCCGCGGACGTCGAACCCCTGTCGGTCCTGGTCGCCGAGGTCTGGCCCTCGATGTGGCCGACCACCGCCGCCGAGGGGGAGTTCAAGGACCAGGCCCAGGTCCGCACCACGGCCGAGGCCTTCGCCCTGATGGACGAGCGCGGCGAACTGTCGACCGCCTTCGGTCCGAAGAAGGGAACCGACGAGTCCCTGATCGCCCAGGTCGAAGGCGAAGAAGGCTGGATCCTGGGGGTCTGAAGACACCGATCGGCCGGCTCAGGTCTTTGGACCCACGGCCAGGCTTGAGGGACTGTGATCCACGACAGTCTTTCGAGATGGGGAGAACAGACCATGCGTATGATGATCCTTGCAATGGCCTGTACGGCGGGGCTTGTCCTGTCCGCCTGTGGCAAGGCAGAGGGCTCGGTGGACGCGCCGGGCGCCGACGCCGCCAAGCCCAAGGCCGCGTCAGCGGAGGGACCGGCCGCCCCGCCTGCCCAAACCCCTCCCGTGACACAACGTGCCGCCTATACGCCTGTCCCGATCTCCGCCGAAGACCAACCCGGCCGCGCCCGACAGGTCCGCTGTCAGGTCGGCAGCGCGCCGGAGACCGACTGCACCTTCACCTCCCTGTTCGGCGACGGAAGCTTCCAGCTGGATGGGCCCGACATCGCCTACCGCATGGTGATCTCTGACGGAGAGGGCGGCTTGTTCGCGGTCTTCGGCCCCGAGGACCGCGTGCCCGTCGGCGGAACCTATCGCCGTGACGCGCGCGACGGCGCCTGCTGGATCGCCAACGAAAGCACGCCCGCCCGCTCTCCGATCTGTGCGCGCTAGAGGTCAGTGGGGGGACGAACGCCGCCTCAACGTCAGTGAAACACTGTCAGGGAATGGGGCGCCGTCCGCGACGGCCCGCCCCTGCGCGATTGCATGGCGAAGGCCACAGCGGTCCGCACGGAGTCGTCATCGGTGGGCTTGCCCATCACCCCGAAGGTCCCGGGCACGCCATCCCGGACCATTTCCGGGTTCGCCGTGAGGTAGAGCACCGTAATGCCGGCGCCCTGCCCGATCTCCCGGCCCAAATCGACGCCGGTCGGTCCGTCGGACAGATGGATGTCCACCAGCGCCAGCTCGATACCGCCGGCCAGGACCAGCCGCCGGGCGGCCGAGACGTTCGCGGCCATGCCGACCACCGTATAGTCCAGGTCTTCCAGAACGTCGCGAAGCTGGGACGCGATCAGGATCTCGTCCTCGATGATCAGGATCCGGCCCTTCATGCGACCGCCATGGCGGCGCGGCGCGGCTGAAGCGCCGATCGCGGAACATCGACCGTGACCTTCAGGCCCTCGCCGGCCCAGTCGAGATCGAGCCTGCCCGCCAGCTGTCCCTCGACCGACATGGCCAGAAGCGTCGACCCAAACCCGGGTATCAGGGGCGGCCCGTCAAGCTCGGGCCCACCATGCTCCGCCCAGACCAGGATCATGCGGTCGCCGCGGTGAGACAGGGTCAGGTCAACCCGGCCGTCGGGCTGCGAAAGGGCGCCGTATTTGGCGGCGTTGGTCGCCAGTTCGTGGAACAGCAGGGCGACCGGGGTGGCCGCCTGATCGTCGAAAATGGTATCGTCGCCAGTCACGTGAACGCGGGGAACGCCATCCTCTCCGTCGTAGGCCTTGAACAGATCCAGCAGGAAGGCGGCCAGGGTCGTACCGGCGATTCCGGGACGAGACTCCTCGCTGTGGGGCCGGACGAATTCGTGCGCCCGGGCCAGGGCGCCGATCCGGTTGCGGGCCGACCTGGCGAAGTCCTTGGCGTCCGGATGGTGGCGGGCCGACAGTGAGAGCAGGGCCGAGATCACCGCAAAGATGTTCTTGATCCGGTGGCTCAGTTCCTGGCTCAGCAGCGCCTTGGCCTGCTCCAGCCGTTTGATGTCCTCGATGTCGGTGCCTGTTCCGAACCAGCGGGTCACGGTCCCTGCCGAGTTGCGGATCGGCATGGCCCGACCCAGGGTCCAGCGATAGCCGTCCGCATGGTGCTTCAGCCGGTATTCGACCTCATACGGCTCCCCGGTCGCCAACGAGGCTTGCCACGCCGCGAGCGCCCGATCGCGGCATTCGGGGTGAATCTGGGCGCTCCAGGCGTCGGTGTCGCTGGGCGTCGCAGTCTGGCCGGTGAAGTCGAACCAGCGCGCATTGAAATAGTCGTGATAGCCGTCCGCCCCTGCCGACCAGACCATCTGGGGCATGCTGTCGGCGATCGCCTGGAAGCGCGCCTCGCTCTCCGCCAGCTTTTCCGAGGCCTGAAGCGCAACCTCGACCGCGGCTTCCGCCTGCTCGTCACTGAGCCGGCGCGCGGTCAGGGCCCGCCGTCGCTCCATCAGCGCCATCACCTGGGTCGCCAGAACCTCCAGCGTCATATGCTGGGTCTCGGTCAGACCGTCGGGACGAGCCTTGGTATCCACGACGCAGAGCATGCCCAGGGTCATCCCCTGGTCGTCGATCAGGGGCGCCCCGGCATAGAACCGGTAGTTGGCCGGGCCAGTGACCAGCGGATGGTCGATATAGACGGGGTCGATCGACGCGTCCCGGACGACATAGACGCCGTCGTGCTGCATCGCGTGCTGGCAGAAGGAATCCAGTTCCGGCCCCGTCTCGTCAGCCATGCCGATTCGCGCCTTGAACCAGAGCCGCTCGCCGAGAGCCAGGCTGACAAGGGCGACGGGAGTTTCGCAGATGCGAGCCGCCAGCCGCGTGACGTCGTCGAAGGCGCGTTCAGGGTCGGTGTCCAGGATGTCGTAGGAACGGAGCACACGGAGGCGCTCGGCCTCAATACCGGCCTGGCCGGGCGCTTCTAGCTCGATTGTCAAAGTTCGATCCCCTGGCGCTCAGGGCGCTGGAGGATGAAACATCCCCGGGGGCGAACCCGTCGCAAAGGTGAAGGTTCCATCGGTCAGGAAAGTTAATTCCGTTGCCGCTCAGCGCCCGAACGGAATGCTCAGGCCGTCAGCGTCGGGGGCGTGACGAACGGGTGATCAACGCCATGGCTCGTCAGCCGATCAGGGAGCGGGCGGCGGCACGGGCTTCTTCGGTGACGATGGCCCCCGACAGCATGCGGGCGATCTCTTCCCGGCGGGCCGTCTCGTCGAGGGCGTCGACCGTGGTGGTGGTGACCCCGGCGGCGTCGGCCTTGCGCACCTTCCAGTGGGCGTGGCCACGGGCTGCGACCTGGGGGCTGTGGGTGACGACCAGGACCTGGGCGCCGTTAGAGAGGCGTTTCAGGCGCTGGCCCACGGCCTCGGCCACCGCGCCGCCGACGCCCTGATCGACCTCGTCGAAGATCATGACCGGCTGGCGCTGGTCCTCGCGGCCCGCGAGCGCGGCCTTCATGGCGAGGGCGAAGCGGGCCAGTTCGCCGCCCGAGGCGATGGCGTCCAGCGGGCCGAAGGGGGTGCCGGCGTTGGTGGCGATCTCGAACCGGGCGGTCTCGACGCCGAGCGGGCCGCGACGGCCTTCGGCGACAGGCTCCAGGGCGACGCGGAAGCGGGCGCGGTCCAGTTTCAACGGGCCAAGCTCTTCCGTCACCGCTTTCGAGAGCCGGTCGGCGGCGGCCTCGCGGCCCGAGCTCAGCAGGCTGGCGGTGACGTCATAGGTCTCGCGGGCCGCAGCGGCATCGCGGGCGGCATTGGTGATGGCCTCAGCCCCATCCTCGATCAGGCGCAGTTGTTCGCGCAGCGAGATGCGCAGGGCCGGCAGGGAATGGACGGTGGTGTTCAGCTTCCTGGCGGCGGCGCGCAGGGCGAACAGCCGCTCCTCGGCCTTGTCGAGTCGGCCAGGTTCGAAATCGAAGGCGTTGGCGGCGGCGTCGACCTCGGCGATGGCCTCGGCGGCCTCGACCATGGTGCGGTCGATGGCTTCGGCGGCGCTGGTCAGGCGCACCAGAACGGGGTGATCGGCCTCGACGCCCGCCTGGGTCGCGCGCTGGCGCGCATGTTCGACGGCGCGCAGGGCGGCGGACAGTTTCTGGCTCAGCTTGTCGCCGCCGAGGTTGGCGCGGGCGTCGGCCAGATCGGCCACCGCTTTCTCCGCTGCACCCAGCACGGCGCGCTCACCGGCCAGTTCAGTCTCCTCATCCTCGCGCGGATCGAGCGCGTCGAGGTCGGCGAGGTTCAGGGTTATCTCTTCCGCCCGCGAGGCCGCGTCGGCGGCGGCGGCGCGCAGGCCTTCCAGCTTCGCCTCGGCCGCCTTCAGCCTGTCGGACGCGGCGGCCACCCCGCCGAGCTGGGGCGCCAGACCGCCATAGGCATCCAGCAGCCCGCGATGGGTCTTCCAGTCAAGCAGGCCCACGGTCTCATGCTGGCCGTGCACCTCGACCAGACGGGCGCCGATCTCGCGCAGGGCGGCCACCCCGGCCGGCTGGTCATTGACCCAGGCCCGGCTGCGACCGTCGGCGGACAGGACGCGACGCAGGATCAGCGCTTCGCCCGGGGTCACGTCGAAGCCCTTCTCCCGGATCAGTTCGATCAGGTCCTCATCGTCGGGCGCGGTGAAGACGGCGGTGGCCACGGCCTGTTTGGCGCCGGAGCGAACAAGGCCCGCCTCCCCTCGCCCGCCGAGCGCCAGGCCCAGGGCGTCGAGGATGATCGACTTGCCGGCCCCGGTCTCGCCGGTCAGCACAGTCAGGCCCTCGTCGACCTCAAGATCGAGGACGTCGACCAGCACCACGTCGCGGATCGAAAGACTGGTCAGCATGGGGTGCGATTCGGCATCCGCGACAGTGTAGACCAGAACAGGCGGGGAACGGTCAGCCCGGAATGATCCGGCGCAGCCAGCTCTCGCGCTCGCCGGTCGGGGCCGTCTCAGGTTGGCGGCCGTCCTCGGTCAGCAGAGCATAGGCCTCGGCATACCAGGGGCTGCCCGGGTAGTTGAAGCCGAGCACCGAACCGTTGCGCTCCGCCTCATCCTTCAGGCCCAGCGTCAGATAGACCTCGACCAGACGATACAGGGCTTCCGGCGTATGCGAGGTGCGCTGGAAGGCCTCGTTGTCGATGACGGCCTTGTAGCGGCCGATGGCGGCCAGCGGCTGGTTGGCGCGCTGGTAGTAGCGGCCGATGTTCATTTCCTTGCCGGCCAGCTGATCGTTGACCATGTCGATCTTCACGGTCGCGTCGGTGGCGTAGGACGAGTTGGGGTAGCGGCGGGCGACGTCGCGAAGACCGGCCAGCGCCTGTTCGGCCTGACCCTGGTCACGGCCCACGTCCACGATCTGCTCGAAGTGGCAGGTGGCGCGCATGTAGAAGGCGTAGGCGGCCGACGGGCTGCCCGGGAACAGCTGGATAAAGCGGTCCGAGGCGGCGATCGATTCCTCGTAATTGCCGTTCTGGTAGTAGGCGTAGATCTGCATCAGGATCGCGCGGCGCGACCATTCCGAATACGGGTGCTGACGCTCGACTTCCTGGAAGTAATCCACGGCGTCGGCCCAGCGGTGACGCTGAAGCCGCTCGTAGCCGGTGTTGTAGAGCAGTTCGACGGGCCGCTCCTCATAGGCCAGGCGCGGGCGATTCTGACCGCCGTTGCACGCCGCGACGGTCAGCGTGGCGACAGTCGCCAGCAGCAACACGCCGCCCCGGCGCAGAACGGACGAAGACCGGAAGGAAATCGGCAACTTGGAACCTCATCACACGCCGCCCGGACGACGCCAGAGGCTCGTCGGGTATCAAGATCGCGTTCTCTAACATCGGCGTTCGCAACGCGCCATGCGCCGGGTAAGGGCAATCACGGCTTGATACGGGCCGACGCGCTGCTAAAGAGCGCGCAAGACGGAACAGACGTCATTGGCGTTTCGATGACGGCGAAAGGATGACCGGATGAAGCTGCTCGCTGGCAACTCGAACCGGTCCCTTGCCCAGGCCATAGCCGACCACCTCGACATGCCCCTGACCAAGGCCCAGGTGAAACGGTTCGCCGACAACGAGGTCTTCGCGGTCATCGAGGAAAACGTGCGCGGCGAGGATGTCTTCGTCATCCAGTCGACCTCTTATCCGGCCAACGACAACCTGATGGAGCTGCTGATCTGCATCGACGCCCTGGTGCGGGCCTCGGCGCGGCGGATCACGGCGGTCATGCCGTATTTCGGCTATGCGCGTCAGGACCGGAAGACCGGCGGCCGCACGCCGATCTCGGCCAAGCTGGTCGCCAACATGATTACCCGCGCCGGCGCCGACCGGGTCCTGACCATGGACCTGCACGCCGGCCAGATTCAGGGCTTCTTCGACATCCCGACCGACAATCTGGTCGCCACCCCCGTGCTCGCCCAGGACATCAGGGATCGCTACACGCGCGGCAATCTGATGATCGTCTCGCCCGATGTCGGCGGCGTGGTGCGCGCCCGGTCGCTGGCCGAACGTCTCAACGTCGACCTGGCCATCGTCGACAAGCGCCGTCCCAAGGCGGGCGAGAGCGAGGTCATGAACATCATCGGCGACGTCGCGGGACGCGAGTGCATCCTGTTCGACGACATTGTCGATTCGGGCGGCACCCTGGTCAACGCCGCCAAGGCCCTGATCGCGGCCGGGGCGACGAACGTTTCCGCCTATATCAGCCACGGCGTCCTGTCGGGCCCGGCCGTTCAGCGCGTCACCGACGGCCCGCTGAAGGAGCTGGTGATCACCGATTCGATCGAGCAGCCGCACGAGGTGCTGTCCTGCTCCAAGATCCGCACCGTCCCGGTCGCTCCCCTGATGGGCGAGGCCATCCGCCGGATCGCGAACGAGGAATCGGTCTCCAAACTCTTCGACTGATCACGAAAAAGTCGGCCGCCATGCCTCAAAACGGCCGGACTGGGCGTTTCAGTCGGAACACGCTTTCGGGGATTTTCCATGCGCCTTTCCTTCCGTAGCCAGGGCCCGACCCTGGCCGCCCTCGCCGTCACAAGTCTTCTGGCCGCATGCGGCCCCAGCCGCGCCGAGCTGCAGGCCGAGGAAATGCGCGTCGCGGCCATCGAGGCCGCCGCGATCACCGCCCGCCTGCCGCCGCCTGTCGCCCTGAACGACAGCGTGGCCCAGTCCGCGGCCGTCTATCTGACCTTCACCCGCGACATGGCGACGATCCAGGGCGGCTTCGCCAGCCCCGACGCGGTTGAGGCGGCGCTGCGGCGCGGTGCGTCCTACGATGCCAACCAGATCTCGCGCGGCCTGGTCGCCTATGCCTCCATCCTTGCGCTGCAGTCGCCGGAGTTCGTCTCGGGCGTCCGCCAGGCCGGGGCCGAACCGACCGTTCGCCGCCAGATCATCGACCGCATCGTCGCCAATCCCGAGTACGCCTCGACCCTGCCCGGAGCCGAGGCCGCGGCCAGCCTGGTCATGTCGGTGCTGGAGGCGGACGTAATCGCCCTGAGCGCGGCGGCCGATTCGGTCGAGAGCGACGCCTACAACATCCAGTACACCGGCGATCAGCGTCACAGTTGGGGGCGCGCCACGCCGCCGGATCGCGAGGGCCGGCTGCAGGCGGTCAAGGACCTGTCCCGCACCATCCAGCCCTCCGCCTCGGAGGCTGCGCGGCTCCATGCCGCCTCGAACAGCGGTTCTGGCCTGGGGGTGACCGCCGGACGCACGCGGCGAGCGCCCTATGCCCCGTCGGTGACCAACGCCATCGCCATGGCCGCCCTCGCCGCCCTGGGAGCCGCAGGGGACAACGCCCGCGCCAACACCGAAGCCCTGCAATACGACCGCGCCAGCCAAGACTGCCTGGCCAGTTCCAAGCTGAACCTGTTCCAGTGTCTGGCCGCCTCGCGTCCGACCTATGAGGACATGTTCTGCCTCGGCCGCCATGTGATCCGGGACCTGTCGACCTGTGCGCGCGGCGCCGCCTTGCCGGCCGCGATCATCACTGTCGGCAACCCGACCCAGAGCGGCGGATCCGTACGCTCACCCGCGATCACGCCGGAACCGCTGCAACCCGCGCCCCCGATCGAACCGAGCATCTCCCCGCTTCCGCTCCAGGCCCCGCCCCGGCCATCGACCGCGCCTCGACCGACCCCGGTCGCGCCCCCGGCCGGGCAGACCGCGACCCAGCGGCTGAACGCCGGTCCCAACGGCTGAGATTCGCCGTCCGGCGCCGGAGAGTTGAACGGCAGAGGCCCGGATTAACGTTCGGAAAACCTTGGCGAAGGCTTATAAGCCGACATCGTCACGGCGCCGGGAGAGCGCCGCTATATCCTTGTGGGGAAAATCATCATGCGCCTGGCCCTTCCGCGTCGCGGCCTCGCCATCGCCGCTGCCGTCGCAGCCGCCATCCTGGCCTCGTGCAGCACGCCCGAGCCGATCGTTCCTCCGGCCCCGCCTCCGCCCCCGCCCCCGCCGCCGCCGCCGGTGACACTCAACGAGGGTGTGGCTCAGGCCGCCTCCATCTATGTCACCTTCATCCGCGACGTCGGCACGATCCAGGCCGGCTTCCCCGACGCGGAGTCGATCCAGGCCGCCATGCGCAAGGGCGCGGCCTACGACCCCGCAACCCTGTCGCGCGGCATGATCGCCTATGCGTCGATCCTGGCCCTGCAGTCGCCGGAGTTTGTTGCTGGCGTCCGCACCTACGCCAACGACCCGCAGCAGCGCGCCGACGTCATCGCCAACCTCATCCGCGATCCGGCCTATGCCGCCGGCCTGCCGGGCGCGGACGTGGCCGCCGGCCTGATCATCTCGACCCTGGGCCAGGACATCGCCGCCCTGACCACCGTCGCCGACGCCGTCGAGCAGGACGCCTACACGATCCAGGAGCGCAACGACCCGCGTCGCCGCTGGGCCGTGACCCCGATTCCGAATCGCGAGGTGCGTCTGGAGACGGCCAAGACCATCTCGGCCGGTCAGATGCTGCCCTCGGCGGAAGAATCCGCACGCCTCTTCACCGCCGCCAACAACGGAACCGGCCTGAACCTGCCCGGAGCCACTCACGCCCCGCCCTACACCCCGGCCGTGGTCAATGCCCTGGCCATCGCGGCCCTGGCCGCCATGGGCGCGGCGGGTGACGACGCCCGCGCCAACACCGAAGCCCTGTCGATCGAGACCAACGCCCAGTTCTGCCTGGATATGTCCAAGCTGAACCTGTTCCAGTGCCTAGCCGCCTCGCGCCCTAGCTACGAGGACATGTTCTGCGTCGGTCGCCATATCGTGCGCGATCTGGCGACCTGCACCACGGCGGCGACCATCCCCGTCCCTGCGGACCCGGCGATCGCCACCGCGGGCGTGACGCCGGTGGCTGTCGAGGCGACCACGGCGTCGCTTTCCGCACCCGCGCCGGCCGCCAACTGATCTCCACACCCAAGGCCAGTTGCACACGCGGGCTCTTGCGTGTAATGACCCGCGCTCTTGAATTCGAGGGTCCATGACCCCGCCGCGCGGGCAGCTTTGGTCTGCGCAGGCGTTTTTTGTTGTTGAGGCGAGCCAGATGGCCGAGATCATTCTGAACGTGGATGTCCGCGAGAACACCGGCACCGGCGGTGCGCGCGCCGCGCGTCGCGCAGGTGCCGTTCCGGGCATCCTGTACGGCGGCGACAAGGCCCCCGTCGCCATCTCGGTCAACGAGAAGGATTTCCGCAAGAACCTGTACACCGGCAAGCTGCTGGGCCACCTGGTCACGCTGAAATACGGCGAAGAGACCCAGTCGGTCATCGCCAAGGACGTGCAGTTCGACCCCGTGTCGGACCGTCCGCTGCACTTCGACCTGATGCGCGTCGACGAGAACGCGACCATCAAGATCGAGGTCCAGATCCAATTCATTAACGAAGACCAGTGCAAGGCCTTCCGCCAGGGCGGTTCGCTCGAGATCGTCCGTCACTCGGTCGAGATCATGGTCGCCGCCAACCACATCCCGGAAGACCTGGTCGTCGACCTGGCCGACCACAAGCTGGGCGACATCATCCGCTGGTCGGACGTCAAGGTCCCCTCGGACGTCAAGCCGACCATCACCGACCGTGACTTCGTGATCGCCTCGATCAAGACCTCGTCGGCCGCCATCTCGGCCGCCCACGACGAAGAGACCATCGCCGAGGAACAGGCCGCCGCCGCCGAGGCTGCTGCGGTCGACGTTCCCGCCACGGAACAGGGCGACGAAGCCGCTGCGGAAGACGGCGAGAAGTCGGAAGGCTGATCGACCGATCCACTCCTTCGGAAACGGCCCCTCCGGCGACGGACGGGGCCGTTTTCATTTCCGGATAGCGCCATGCTCATCATCGCCGGCCTGGGCAATCCGGGCGCCAAATACGAGAAGAACCGCCACAACATCGGCTTCATGGCCGTTGATGCGATCGGCTCGCGGTGGCGGTTCGGCGCCCCGCGCGCCAAGTTCCAGTCAGTGATCTCCGAGGGTGAGGTCGAGGGTCAGAAGATCCTGCTGATGAAGCCCCAGACCTTCATGAACAACTCGGGCAACGCCGTCGGCGAGGCCGCGCGTTTCTACAAAATCCCCCCTGCGGGCATCATCGTCTTCCACGACGAGATCGACCTGGCCCCAGGCCGGTTTCGCATGAAGACCGGCGGCGGGGCGGCAGGCCAGAATGGCGTGCGCAGCCTGATCAGCCAGCTCGGCCCCGACTTCCGCCGCGCCCGCATGGGCATCGGCCATCCCGGCGATCCGCAACTGGTCATGCCTCACGTCCTGGGCGACTTCCACAAGGCGGAGCAACCGTGGCTGGAGGCCCTGCTGAACGCCTGCGCCGACGCGTTGCCGTTCGCGGTCAAGGGCGAGGACGAACGCTATCAGGGCGAGGTCCTGCGCCTGGCCCCCGCGCCCAAGTTCAGCCCCCGCCAAGCGGCGCAGGCGGCGAAGGGCGAGTAATTCTCCTCTCCCTTGCTGCGGCCAGTTCGGCGTCGGCGCCATCGTCATGTCGTGAAGGCGCCGCCCCGGGGGTCGTCTGGCCGCTCCGGTCGCTCCGCCCGGCGCCCGCGCAAATATCGCGGCTCTGACCATCGTCCTGCCGCTCGCGATCCTGTATCCCCTGACCGGGCCCAGCCTTGTCGTCGCCGGGGCAATTGATCGGCTCGTTTCAATGTTGAACCGCACGCGTTTGATCGTCTCGTGAAAGCACCGGAAACCCATGAAGCGCATTCTCGCCCTGCTGCCATTGCTGGCCCTCGCTGCCTGCGGCAACTCCGACAACACCACCGTCGATGCCGAGGGGAATACGATCACGCCGATCGTGGTCGCCGACGCGGTCTGCCGGCCGACGCCGACGGGACGTCAGGTGACCGCCTGCTATCTGAACCTCGTCGCCGCCTCCGATGATCGGCTTGTGTCGATCGACAGCCGCGCCGCCGCCCTGGTGCAGATCCACCAGACGTCGATGGAGGGCGGCATGGGGATGATGCGGCCCATCGAGGGCGGCGTGCCCCTCGCCGCCGGGGAGCCCGTGGCATTCAGCCCGGGCGCGAACCACATCATGCTGAGCGGCGTGCGTGAGCCTCTGGCGACCGGCGACACGGTCGAACTGACCCTGACGTTCGAGCACGCGCCCAAACTGGTGGTCGCCGCCACCGTCGGTCAACCGACCGAAGCCAATGCGGGCGCTCCGGCGGCCTGATCGGGAATGAGACTGCGAGCCTGACAAACGGGTCCGAACCCGTTAAAGGCTCGCCCTTCATTCAAAGTCCGAAAGCCCCATGGCCCTCAAAGTCGCGATCGTCGGCCTGCCCAACGTCGGCAAGTCCACCCTGTTCAACGCCCTGACCAAGACGGCGGCGGCCCAGG
This sequence comes from Brevundimonas sp. DC300-4, assembly GCF_049897365.1. Classification (NCBI taxonomy): domain Bacteria; kingdom Pseudomonadati; phylum Pseudomonadota; class Alphaproteobacteria; order Caulobacterales; family Caulobacteraceae; genus Brevundimonas; species Brevundimonas sp. DC300-4. The sequence continues at coordinate 21,307 of NZ_JAFCWC010000008.1, read as the reverse complement.
CCGCCAACTATCCGTTCTGCACCATCGAGCCGAACACCGGCGACGTGGCGGTGCCGGAGCCGCGTCTGGACGCCCTGGCGGAGATTGCCGGGTCGAAAGAGGTCATCCCCTCGCGCATCACCTTCGTGGACATCGCCGGCCTGGTGCGCGGCGCGTCCAAGGGCGAAGGCCTGGGCAACCAGTTCCTCGCCAATATCCGCGACTGCGACGCCGTGGCCTTTGTCTCCCGCTGCTTCGTCGATGACGACATCACCCACGTCGAGAACCGCATCGACCCGATCAGTGACCTCGACATCATCGAGACCGAGCTGATGCTGGCCGACCTCGAAAGCCTCGAGAAGCGGGTCGTCAACGTCGAGAAGAAGGCCAAGGGCGGCGACAAGGACGCGGCCCAGACCCTGCGCCTGATCAACATGGCCCTGACCCCGCTGCGCGCCGGCAAGCCCGCCCGCACGGTCAAGGTCGACAAGGAGGACGAGAAGGCCTGGCACATGCTCCAGCTGCTGACCTCGCTTCCGGCCCTGTACGTCTCGAATGTCGATGAGGGTTCGGCCGACAAGGGCAACGCGCTGTCCGACCTGGTCGCCAAACGCGCCGCCGAGGACAATGCGAACTCGGTCGTCATCTCGGCCAAGATCGATTCCGAACTGGCCGTTCTCGGCGCCGCCGAACAGGCCGAGTTCCTAGAAGGCCTCGGACTGGCCGAGCCCGGCCTGAACCGCCTGATCCGCGAGGCCTATTCTCTGCTGGGCCTTCAGTCCTACTTCACGGTGGGCCCCAAGGAGGCCCGCGCCTGGACCATCCACATCGGCGACACCGCGCCCCAAGCGGCCGGCGTCATCCACACCGATTTCGAGAAGGGCTTCATCCGCGCCGAGACGATCGCCTTCGAGGACTATGTCGCCCTGCGCGGCGAGGCGAAGGCGCGCGAGGCCGGCAAGCTGCGCGCGGAGGGCAAGTCCTATGTCGTCAAGGACGGCGACGTGATGAACTTCCTGTTCAACTGACGTATCAAGGCACGACGGGTTGCGTCGTGGCTGTGTCCTCCAGCGTCGTGCATTTCTTCAGCGTCACCGGCTCTCCCGCCCGGTCGAGATAGCTCAGCCGCATGACGTCCTGTGTCACCTGGAACCGGACCCGCTCCGACCGCGCCGTGCCCTCGGAGATGCAGGCGAGGGTCGCGACATAACCGTCGGCGACCTCGTCGACCGCTGCGATCATGCAGCTGTTCTCATAGCCCTCGAACCGGGTCGCGGTGATCTGGATCGGCCGGCGCTCGCCGTGGGGAGCCGCGCACCAGCTGACGTCCGCCGCCCAGCGGCCGACGAAACTGGCCGCACCCCGGCCGGGCAGCATCGAGGTCTGGCCTCGCGCCGGCGGCGCGGACGGGTCCTCGACGGTGATCGCTGCGGCGGGTTCAGTCGGCGGATTGACCGGGCCATTGTCTCCGCAGCCTCCCAAACCAAGAACAAGGATCGCTGGGGCGAGGGTCCGCAGAAACAGGGTCATGGCCCATCAACGCCCGGGCCATGGTCAAGGTTCAGGGCCGTCGTCCCCGGATCAAGTCCGGGGACGACGGGGTTCGGCCTATTGCCGCGCCGCGTCGCTGGCGGCCCGGCGGGCGCCAAACTCCGAGGTCGGCTTCCAGGTCGGCCATTCGTCACCGTTGGCCAGTTGCAGCCCCAGCCTGTAAAGCAGGGTCAGGTTCTCGACCGCGGATCGCAGATCCCAGTCCGCCGACCATTCGTCGGAGGGCTTGTGATAGTCGGCGCCGAACTTGGCGTCCCAGGCCGCCTGACCGGCTTCGACACCGCCCTCGTCCCAGTCGACGCCGTGCCAGGTCATCAGGGCGGGCACGCCCATGCGGACGAACGGGAAGTGGTCCGAGCGGGTGTAGAAACCCTGCTCCGGCTGACGGTCGTCAGTGATCACACGACCCTCCGCCGCCGCCAGCACCGCCAGATCGTCCTCTAGCGAGTTCTGGCCCTTGCCGAAGATGGCGACGTCGCGGGTCGGGCCCGAGAGCGGCAGCATGTCGATGTTGATGTCGGCAACGGTCGTCTCCAGCGGATAGACCGGGTTGGCGGCGTAGCCATAGGAACCGAGCAGGCCCATCTCCTCGGCCGCCATATGGGCGAAGACGATGGTGCGTTCCGGCTGCGGGGCCGCCTTGATCTGGCGGGCCATCTCCAGGATGCCGATGGTGCCCGACGCGTTGTCCCAGGCGCCGTTGTAGATGTTGTCCTCGGTGGTCGAGACCGGGCTGATGTGGTCCGCGCCGACGCCGACGTGATCCCAGTGTGCCGAATAGATGATGGTCTCGTCCGGATGGGTCGTGCCCGGGATCTTGGCCAGCAGGTTGTGGGTGACCAGGGTGTCGATGGTCTCTTCCTGCGCGACCGACAGGGTGACCCCGGTCAGGGGAACGGCCTTGAAGTGGCCGCTCTCGACATCAGCCATCGCCGCCATGTCCAGGCCGGCGGCGGTCGCCCAGGCCAGACCGACGTCGTGGTTGATCGCGCCGGAGAACTCCAGATCCGCCGCGCCCGGCGTCAGGGTGCGCTGGCGGCCGGCGAATTGGGCGCCGCGCAGCCAGCCGGCATCGGTCGCCGGGACCGTGGCCAGACTGATGACGCCGACGGCGCCGCGCGCAAAGGCCTCGTCGGCCTTGTAGGCGCCGCTGTTATAGGCGGTCGGATAGACGCCGTTGAACCGCTCTGCGACCTCGGCGGAGTTGGGTTCGCCGGCCATGACGATGACGACCTTGCCGCGCACGTCGATGTCGCCGTAGTCGTTCCAGTTCCGCTCGGGCGCATTGATGCCATAGCCGACGAACACCAGGCCGGCGTTCTCGATCGACGCCTTGCCGTCATTGGTCGCCGCACGCAGCGTGATGTCGGTCCCGACGGTCATCGGATGGACAGTGCCGTCCGGCCCGGTCCAGCTGGCCGAGGCGGCGCCCGCGACGGGCGTAAAGCGCTTCAGCACAACGTCCTGCAGCCACTGACCGTTCGGCCCGCCGGGCTCCAGACCCATTGCCTCGTACTGGGCCTGCAGCCAGGCCAGGGTCATGCGCTCGCCCTCGGTGCCCGGGTAACGGCCCTGGAAATCGTCGGCGGAGATGTGGCGGATACCCTCGGAAATCCGTTCGGCCGAGAAGTCCTGGGCCGAAGCCAGTCCCGCCGACAGAACCAGGGCCATCGCGGCCGCACCACCGAACAATCCACGCAACATCAGGGCTCTCCTCGCCATTTCGGCGCGGACATTAGGGCGGGCTGTGGGGAGAGGGGCATTACGGTTTCGTCATGTGACGACGGTCGTTTCCTCCCTGTTCGCCGCTTGGCGAATGGGGAGGTGGATGCGAGGCCTTGCGAGCAGACGGAGGGGGCCTTGGTGCGCTAAGACAGAACCCCTCCGTCCCTCCGCTCCGCTCCGGGCCACCTCCCCATGCGCCAGAGCGCACGGGGAGGAGACAGGTCTTAGCGCCGCTCGTCGGCCGTCGCCGCCCGTGCGGGTCCGAACTCCGAGCCTTCCTTCCACCGCGGCCAGTCGCGGCTGTTGGCCAACGCCTGCCCCAGCGACCAGTAGACCTGAAGATCCTGGATCTGGCCGGAATAGTCCCAGTCGGCGGACCACTCGTCATCGGCCTGGTGATAGCGGTTGGCCCCATAGGCCTGACGCGCGGCCTGGCGTTCGGCGATCGGCTCCTCGATGAAGTCTCCGGTCGAGGCGCCGTAGGCCATTGGCACGCCGCGCTTGGCCAGCGGGAAGTGATCGGACCGGAAATAGACGCCGGACGCCGGATTGCTGTCCGGCCGGACCTCACGATCCTGGGCTTGCACGAAGCCGGTGATCTGCTCATCGAGGCTCGACTGTCCATAGCCGACGACGTTGAAGGCCTCGGTGCGACCATAGACGTTGGCCGAGTCCATGTTCACGCCGCCGACGGTCGTGGCCAGCGGATAGATCGGGTTGGCGGCATAGTATTCCGAACCCAGCAGACCGCTCTCCTCGGCGGTGAAGCCGATGAAGACGATCGACCGTTCCGGCCGCTCGCCCGCCGCATAGACGCGCGCCAGTTCGATCAGCCCGGCGATGCCGGAAGCATTGTCGACCGCACCGTTGAAGATCGCATCGCCGTTCGCGTCAGGGGTCCCCACGCCGATGTGATCCCAGTGGCCGGTGTAGAGGAAAGTCTCGTCCGGATGGGTCGACCCCTCCAGGCGACCGATGATGTTGTGCGTCTCGATCCGCTGCGAGGCGACGTCGAACATCACGTCCATCCCGGCGCCCTCGAGCGTCACCGGCTGGAAGTCGCGGCTGCGCGCCTGCACCTTCAGAGCCTCGAAATCGAGGCCGGCGTGTTGGAACAGCTCTACGGCGACATCGCGCTGGATCCAGCTTTCCATCGGGACACGCTCGTCGGCATTCTCGCGCACGATGTCGAAGTTCGGCCCGGTCCAGCTGTTGCGCACCGTGGTCCAGCCGTAGGAGGCTGGATCGGTCTCGTGGACGATGATGACGCCCGCCGCCCCCTGACGCGCCGCCTCTTCGTACTTGTAGGTCCAGCGCCCGTAGTAGGTCATGGCCCGGCCGCCGAAGGTGTTCAGCGCCGGCTCCTCAAAGTCCGCGTCGTTGACGAGGACGACCAGGATCTTGCCCCGCATGTCCTGGCCCTTGAAATCGTCCCAGTCCCGCTCCGGAGCCTTGACGCCATAGCCCACGAAGACCAGCGGCGCGTCCATCAGCATGACATGGTCCTCGCCCGGACGCCGGCTGGAGATGACGATCTGTTCGCCCTGGGCCAGGGGCAGGGTCCAGTCGCCCACGGTCAGGCGGGCCTGGATGTTCGAGGCGGAGAAGCGGTTCAGCGCCACGGCCTGCGTCCAGCCGCCATTGTCGCCGCCGGGCTGCAGACCTGCCGCCTCGAACTGCCCGGAGACGTAGTCGATGACCTTCTGTTCCGCCGGGGTGGCAATGCCGCGTCCCTCGAAGTCGTCGGCCGACAGGATGCGGATGTGTTCGGACAACCGTGCCCCGTCGAACCGGGGTTCCTGGGCGAAAGCGACGGCGGCCAGGGACAGACCGGCGAGAAGCGAGGCGACGGCGGTGAACGAACGCATGGCGAACCCTTGGACAACTGATCGGTCCGCGACGTTAGGAGGCGGTGGCCTCGCTGTCGATCACGACGGCCCGCAACGAAGTCGCAATACGGTTACTCCGTTGGTGCAACTGCCCCGGCGCCCGGCCAGTCGCCGTCGCCGATGCGGCGAAGGTCCATCTCGATATAGGGCAGCGGGGCCTGGCCCTCGCGGACGTAGTGGCCGACTTCGTGCCAGCGGCCATCCTTGATCGTGGCGACATACTGGATCGTCGCGCCGGGTCCGGCCGGGGTCTGCCAGCGGAAGCCGTCTTCGGTCGCCTCAAAGGGGTAGTCGCCCTGATAGCCCTGGGCATAGGTGTGGAAGGTGTAGGCCTGCGCCCGCTCATCCCAGCCGATGATCGCGAAGGCATTGAACTGGGTCGTGCCGTCGGCCGCGTACCCGCGTCCCTCGACCACGCGGATCGAGCCGCCCAGATGGGTTCCGACCCGTTCCGTCTGGGTCAGGGTCATGCTCCCGCCGGGGCCGCCGATCGCCGCCGTGCCGCGCCACTCCCCGTCCATGAAAGCCAGCCGCGCCATGGCGTCGCGCTGGGCCTGGCTGCCTGCCGGATTCTGTTGCTGCGCCAGCCCGGCCGACGGAACGGCGAGAGACAGGGCGAGTACGGCGAGCGGAGCCGCGAACGATCGGAGGATAGGCATGAGAGGTTTCCCGAGCTGCTTTGTATTTCAAAGCACTTTTCTTACGTCCCGTCAACTCACGAAAAAGCCCGCCGGGCTGACCCGGCGGGCTGATGTCTTCGACCGTGGTCTGAAAGGATCGCTAGTGTGCGACGCCCTTCCAGATGCGGCGATAGCTGGCGTAGGTGATGCCGGCGAAGATGGCGAGGAAGGCGAGGACGCCCATGCCCGACTGTTTCCGCTCCGTCGCCCTGGGGTCCGAGGACCAGGCGATGAAGGCCGCGACGTCCTTGGCCATCTGGTCGACCGTCGCCTCGGTGCCGTCGTCAAAGGTAACCTGGCCATCGGCCAGCGGCGCGGGCATGGCGATGAAGCCGCCGGCCGGGACCTGTTCCGGATCACCGTCCCAGAACGGGGTCATGTCGCCCGCCATGTACGGATTGTAGTGCTGGGTCGCCGTGATCCGCAGTCCGGCCGGCGGGTCTGCGTAGCCCGAAAGCAGCGAATAGATATAGTCGGCGCCGCCGTGACGGGCCTTGGCCATGACCGACAGGTCGGGCGGGGCCGCACCGCCGTTCGCGGCGGCCGCGGCCGTGCGGTTGGGATAGGGGTTCGGGAATTTGTCGGCCGGGGTGGCGGGACGCATCATCGCCTCGCCGGTCTCGGTGTCGATGTCCGCGACCTCGATCTCGGCGGCCAGGGCCCGGACGAACCGGTTGGCGGCCGGGTTCTCGGCGTGCGGGTCATAGAAGGGACCGCCCTTCTCACCCAGATTGCGGAAATGCATCAGGTCCATCGAGTGGCAGGCCGAGCAGACCTCGCGATAGACCTTGTAGCCGCGCTGCAGCTGCCCCTGGTCGAACGTGCCGAACGGCCCGTCGAAGGTGAAGCCGCCCGAACGCGGGTGATGGGCGCCGCCCTCGGCAAGAGCGGGAGACGCTGCACCGACCACCGCCAGAGCAGCGACCGACAGGGCCAGTTTGCGAATATCCATGGTGACTTTCTTGGCGGACATCGCGATCAGCCCTTCTTTTCGGCGTCGGCGGGAACGGCGCCGCTCATAGCGAACGGCCCCGACAGGACCGGCTCGGAGATCGACGCGGGGATCTTCAGCGGCGTCTCCTTCAGGCCCACGAAGGGCATGATGACGAAGAAGAAGGCGAAGTAGTAGAGCGTAGCCAGGCGGGTCAGCCACAGGTAGCTGTTCAGCTGGCCGTCGATCAGGGTGAAGCTCGGCATGCCGGGAACCACCTGAGCGTCCGGCAGCTGGGCGCCGCACCAGCCCAGGATCAGGCCGACCACCACGAAGATCAGGAAGAAGATCTTCATCGTCGGGCGATAGCGCATCGACCGCACCTTGGAGGTGTCCAGCCACGGGAGGATGAACAGCACGCCGATCGAGCCGAACATGGCGACCACGCCCCCGAACTTGTCAGGAATGGCCCGCAGGATCGCGTAGAACGGCAGCATGTACCACTCGGGCACGATGTGCGCCGGCGTCTGCAGCGGGTTGGCCGGAATGTAGTTGTCGGCGTGGCCCAGGGCATTCGGCATGAAGAAGACGAACACCGCGAACATCATCAGGAACACCAGCAGGGCGAAGCCGTCCTTGACCGTATAGTAGGGGTGGAACGGGATCGTGTCCTTGGCCTCGCGCTCCTTGGGGATCAGGATCCCGACCGGGTTGTTCTGGCCGGCCGTGTGCAGGGCCCACAGGTGCAGCACCACGACGCCGAAGATCACGAACGGCAGCAGGTAGTGCAGCGAGAAGAAGCGGTTCAGCGTCGCATTGTCGATGGCCGGGCCGCCGCGCAGCCAGATCAGGACCGGTTCGCCGATCATCGGGATGGCCCCGATCAGATTGGTGATGACCTCCGCGCCCCAGTAGGACATCTGGCCCCACGGCAGGACGTAGCCCAGGAAGGCCGTGGCGATCATCAGGAAGAAGATCACGCAGCCGAGGATCCAGATCATCTCCCGCGGCGCCTTGTACGAGCCGTAGTAGAGGCCGCGAAGCATGTGGATGTACACGGCCACGAAGAACATCGACGCGCCGTTGGCGTGGACGTAGCGGATCAGCCAGCCGCCGTTGACGTCGCGCATGATCCGCTCGACCGAGGCGAAGGCCATCGCCGTGTTCGGCTGGTAGTGCATGGCCAGGAAGATGCCGGTGGCGATCTGCGTGACCAGGCAGATCGTCAGGATCGCGCCGAAGGTGTACCAGTAGTTCAGGTTCTTCGGCGTCGGCAGCGACAGGTAGTCGGCGCCGAAGCGCACGATCGGAAGCCGGGTGTCGAGCCACTTCTCGATGCCGGTCTTGGGAACGTAGGTGGATTCGTGTCCGCTCATCTTGTCCGCTCTCAGCCGATCCGAATGGTGGAGCCGGCGGTGAATTCGTAGTTGGGCACCACCAGGTTCTTCGGCGCCGGACCCTTACGGATGCGACCCGATGCGTCATAATGCGAACCGTGGCAGGGGCAGAACCAGCCGCCGTAATCGCCCGAGCCGAAGGTCGGGATGCAGCCCAGGTGCGTGCAGGACCCGATCACGATCAGCATCGGCTCATGGCCGACCTTGGTGCGTTCCTGGTCGGTCTGCCGTTCCTTCAGGTCGGAGGCGTCGTTGTCGGCGATCACGCGCGTCAGCTCGGCGGCGGTGCGGTTGCGCACGAACACCGGCTTGCCCTGCCAGGTGATGACGATCTGCATCCCCTCGGCCACCTTGGAGGTGTCGAACTCGACAGTCGAAAGCGCCAGGGTGTCGGCGGCCGGGTTCATGGAGTTGACCAGCGGCCACACCATCATCACGCCCGCGCCGACGGCTGCGGCGCCGGCCGCGATATGGATGAAGTCCCGGCGGGTGGCGTCACCTTCGGGATGCTCGTTCGTCACGACCGATTCGGCCACGTCTCACCTCTGTAAAACTCGCATCGCGGTCCGTGGGAAGACGGCCCGCTATCGAGGGAATGTTCTTAGCGCGATGAAAGGGTTTAGACTCGGTCAGGCTTTGCGGCTTGTCGCCGCAAGTGGCTGTGGTTACTTGAGAACCACTCGCAGTACTGACCGCGACAAGACCCCTGCCCGCGCGTATGGAGGGCATTAGAATGCGTCTCGCCCTTTTTCAACCAGCCATTCCCCAGAACGTGGGCGCCTGTATCAGGCTGTCGGCGTGTTTCGGGATCGAGCTGCACATAATCGAGCCCACGGGCTTCCAGTTCGACGACCGGGCCATGAAGCGCGCGGCGCTGGACTATGGCCCCCTGTCGCACATGACGCGCCATGCCGACTGGGACGCCTTCCAGGCTGCGCGCGGTCCGGGGCGGCTGATCCTGTTCACCACCCGGGGCGCCACGCCACTGACCGCCTTCGTCTTCCGGCCCGACGACACCCTGCTGTTCGGCTCCGAGAGCTCGGGCGCGCCCGACTTCGTCCACACGGCCGCAGACGCCCGCATCTTCATCCCCATTCGTCCCGAGGCGCGCTCGCTGAATCTGTCGGTCAGCGCAGGGGTAGGCCTGTTCGAGGCCCTGAGACAGACCACCGCCTGACGTGCCACTGTCCCGGCCCAACGGGAACGACGACCATGGGTCTCTTCGACATCTTCACCGGCGGCTCCAGGCCGAGCGGCCCTCGCGCCGGTCCCGCCGGTCCCGCCGGTCCCGCCGGTCCCGCCGAGCTCCGCGAGGCCCTGCTGGCCGTCAATAGGGACGGCGCACCCTGGCAGGTCCGCGACGGCGCCAGGGAGAAGGTCGACCTGGTCGCCGAATGGAAGATCGTCGACGCCGCCTGGTACGAGATCTTCGCCAAGGCCGGGGTCAAGCGCGTCTTCAAGATCCTGATGAAGTTCGACGAGACGTCGGGCCAGGTCCGTTCGGTCGATCATGAATTCGACGTCGAATGGCGCGCGGGCGTCCCTTCCCTGAGCGACCTCTCCGTCGTCGGCGGCCAAGCCAGGATCAGCGGTTTCCGCGGTCAGTCGCGGGAGATGAGCACCGAGACGGTCTGGGCCTTCCGCGAGGAGGACCTCAGCTGGGGCAAGATCTACAGCTACAACTTCAACACCGGTGAGATGAAGAAGCCCCTGGAAGCCGCCGCAAAGGCCGCCGGCTGGGGCTGGCGCGGCGTCGCCTTCGGCAAGCTCTAGCGAATCACTCTGGCGCGCCCGCCGTCGCGATGACCGCCAGGCTCGGCCGCTCGCCGGACCTGGACGACGCCACCGTCTCGACCGCCCGCATCACCCGGAGCACGTTCTCTCCCGCCAGTTTGCGGAGGTCGCCCTCCGACCAGCCGGCCGCCATCAGGGCTGCAAGAATGCGCGGATAGGCGTCCACGCCCTGGACCTCTTCGGGCAGGCTGGTGACCCCGTCGAAGTCGCCGCCCAGGCCGACGTGATCGATACCGGCAACGTCGCGCACATGCTGGATGTGGGCGATGACGTCGGCGAGGCCCGCTGTCGGTTGCGGGTGGGCCGCGTCCCAGGCCGCCATGCCCGCCGTCACCGTTCCTGGGTCTCCCGGATTGAGCGTCAGCAGCCGCGCCGCCGCCGCCGCCCGGTCGGCGTTCCAGCTCCGGACCGCCTCCGAGATGAACCCGGGCACGAAGGTCACCATCACCACCCCGCCGTCGTCCGCCATGGCGCGCAGCACGCTGTCGGGCACATTGCGGGGATGGGCCGTCACCGCCCGCGCGGAGGAGTGGGAAAAGATCACCGGCGCCTCCGACACTCGCATGGCGTCGATCATCGTCTCCTCCGAGACGTGGCTCAGGTCGACCATCATGCCGATACGGTTCATCTCGCGCAACACGTCTTCGCCGAAGGGCGACAGCCCGCCCCATTTCGGCGCGTCGGTGGCGCTGTCGGCCCAGGTCGTTGTCTTCGAGTGGGTCAGGGTGATGTAGCGCGCGCCCGCCTGATGGAATTCGCGCAACAGGCCCAGCGAATCGTCGATCGAATAACCGCCCTCCATACCGATCAGGCTGGCGATCTTGCCAGCGGCATGGATGCGCTCGACGTCGTCGGCGGTCGTCGCCAGTTCGAACACGTCGGGATGGGCGGCAACGATGCGCCGGACCGTGTCGATCTGTTCGAACGTCTCGCGCGCCGCCTCGGTCGGCGTCAGGGTCGCCGGCACATAGACCGACCAGAACTGGCCGCCGACGCCCCCGGCCCTCAGGCGCGGGATGTCGGTGTGGAGCGCTGTCGAGGCATCGAGGTTGGTCGCCAGATCGACGGCGTGCGGGTCGTTTCCATAGGTCTCACGCAGGGCCCAGGGCAGGTCGTTGTGGCCGTCGACCAGCGGTGTGGTCCGCAGAATTTCGCGCACCCGCGCCTCTCCGTTCTGAGCCGCTGCGGGAACGGCCAACGCCAGCATGGACGCGGCGAGCAGGCAGGAACGGATCATGGCGACCTCCGGAAAACAATGACGGGCGGAGACAGGCAGACGCCGGGCACCAAAAGCAAAGCGGTTATCGGTCGCCCAGGCTGAGCCGTCCGATCAGGACCGCCGCGCGCTGCGACTGGCGCACCAGACTGTCGAGATCGATCGACTCGCCCACGGCATGGGCGCCCGACCCGGCCGTGCCGAGCCCGCCCAGCGTATCCACGTCTGCGGCGACGAAGCCCGAATCCGCCGCCCCGCGCTTGGCCGGGTCAAAGGGCGCCATCTCGGGCAGGCCGAGGTCGCGGTTGACCGCGTTCAGCCGCTCCAGCAGGGCGGTATTGCCCGGCGTTGGCGCCATCGGCGGATAGCCGTCCTCGGCGAAGACGAGCTCGGCTGTCGTCTTCGCCAGGTGATCATCGACGATCCCCGCCATCCGGTCGCGGACCCGGGCGTCCTGTTCCGGCGTCAGGGTGCGCAGGTCCCCGCGCGCGATCGCCGTCTCCGCCACGATATTGGTCTTGCCCGAGGCCTGGACGCGGAAGCCGGCCGCATCGATCTCCGCCGGCGTCCCGCCGGCGATGACGCCCACATTGTAGGTCAGGTTGGGCTCCGGCAATTCGCGCCGGAAGTTGTCGAGGATGCGCGCCATCTCATAGATCGCGCCATAACCCAGAGTGTCGCCGAACACGCCGCTGGAGTGGCCGGTCCGGCCGCCGGTGGTCAGGGTCCAGCTGGACGAGCTGCGCCGGGCGATCGTGCCGAACTCCTCGCCGTTCTCGATCGCCAGTCCCTCGAATTCCAGCGCATAGTCCGCGACCTGACCCGCCGCGATCAGGTCCCGCCGCGCCACCGCCAACGGCGAACCGGGCCGCTCTTCATCACCGGTCAGGACGATGGTGATGTTCGATCCCTGCAGCGTACCCGCCGCCTGCATCGCGCGCAGGGCTGCGATGATCACGACCACCCCGCCCTTGTCGTCGCCGACGCCGGGACCGGTCGCCTGCGAGCCGTCCCTCACGAAGCGCTGGAACGGACTCTCCGGCTCGAACACCGTGTCCAGATGGCCGATCAGCAGGATGTTGCGCCCGCCGCCGTCATGGGTCGCGATCAGATGCCCGGCGCGGCCGGTCTCGGCCATATCGATCCAGCGCACCTCGAAGCCGAGCGGATCGAGTTCGGCGCGGATCATCTCGCCTACCGCTGTCACACCCGCCAGGTTCAGCGTGCCCGAGTTCACGTTCACCATCCGCTCCAGCAGATGGATGTGCCGGTCGTGCTCGGCGACCACGGTGGACATGATCGTCCGCTCGGCCTCGGGCGTCTGCGCCATGACGGGCGGGGCGAGGGCGAAAACCATTAGGGCGGACAGGATCAGACGCATGGGCGACCTCGCTATGAAGCGGCGACCGTGGCCGAGGCCGCCCTGCGAGTAAAGGCAGCTAGCGGTCACTCCTCGCCGGAACGGGCAGCGCGCCGGGCTGGATCGAGGGTGAGCGGGCCGGAGCCTGCGCCTGCTCGCGGCAGCCGCGCCCGATATGCAGACCGTTCAGATAGTACCAGCGGCTCTGCACAGCCACCTGTTCGGCTTCGTCACGATCGCGGGCCGGCTGACGCACTGCATCCACCCCGGCGATGGCGAGGCCGCCGCCGGGTACGAGCATCGCGGCGCCCGACCGTGCGATGCCCCCGAGCGAACTCAGCCAGCCGCCCTGCGGCGTCGCGTCGCCCATGGCCTGGCCGAGCTGCGCCGCCTCGTCGCTGATCCCGGCGCATGACAGTCTCTCGTCGGTCTCCCGGAACACGCCCGTCTCCTGGGCCCCCGCGTCCTGCGCCAGGGCGGCGCCCGCCGAGAGCAGGGTGATCGTCAGGGTCGGGATCAACAGGGATCGCATTAAAAATTCTCCAAACAGCCCATCGTCCAAACGGCTGCGGACCTGCGCGGTTCATTCCCGGCCCACGTGACCTCGCGCGCGAGACGTGATTGAACGCCGCTCATGAGCCAGTTCCCCCTCCCCGACACCGATCCGCTGGACCTCAAGAAGGTCGAAACCCGCGCCTGGTTCGAGGCCCTGCGCGACCGCATTCACGCCGGGTTCGAGGCGCTGGAAGAGGCGGCCCCCGCCGACCTCTTCCCCGGCGATCCTGGTCGGTTCGTGCGCACGCCGTGGTCGCGGGACGCCGGCGGCGGCGGGGTCATGGGCATGATGCACGGCCGCCTGTTCGAGAAGGTCGGGGTCCACGTCTCCACCGTCCACGGCGAGTTCCCCGCCGACTATGCGAAGACCGTCCCCGGTGCTGATGCCGACCCCCGCTTTTTCGCCACCGGCATCAGCCTGATCTGTCATCCCGTCAGCCCGCGCATCCCCGCCGTGCACATGAACACCCGCTTCATCGCCACGACAAAAAGCTGGTTCGGCGGCGGCGGCGACCTGACCCCCGTGCTCGACGTGGATCGTCGCCAGGACGCGCCAGACACGGTCGCCTTCCACGCCGCGATGAAGGCGGCCTGCGATGCCCACGACCCGACCTGGCATGGGAAGTTCAAGGCCTGGTGCGACGACTATTTCTTCCTTCCGCACCGGAACGAGCCGCGCGGCACGGGCGGCATCTTCTACGACCACCATGACTCGGGCGACTACGCGAAGGACTTCGCCTTCACCCGCGATGTTGGTGAGGCGTTCCTGGAGACCTACGCCGCCATCGTCGAGCGTCGCATGGCGGAGGCCTGGACGTCCGGGGAGCGCGAGGAACAGCTGGTCCGTCGCGGCCGCTACGTCGAGTTCAACCTGCTTTACGACCGCGGCACGATGTTCGGCCTCAAGACCGGCGGCAACGTCGAGTCGATCCTCAGCTCGATGCCGCCGGTGGTGAAATGGCCTTGACGGGCGAGCGCTAAATTCCGCTGCCCTCGCCCTCGACCGGCGGCGGGGTCAACATCAGGAAGGCGCGGATCCAGGCCGTCAGCACCGCCCGGTCGTTGGTCTTCGCCAGACTAGCCAGGGCCTTGTCCGCCAGGGCGTCCGCGATGCGATGGCCGCGCCGGCTTTCGACCAGGGCGGCGGCGTAGTCCGGCTGGAACTCGGGATGACACTGGAACGACATGGCGTCATCCCAGGCCAGTCCTGCGAACGGCGTGAACTCGCTCGCCGCGATCACCCGCGCGTCGGCGGGCGGCACCAGCACCTGGTCCTGGTGCGACACCGGGATGGCGATGGAGGCCGCACGCGGAAACATCCACGGCTCCTCGCCCACCACCGCATAGCGATGCAGGCCGACGCCCCAGCCCTTGTCCGATTTCTCGACCCGACCGCCGAAGGCGTGGGCCATGACCTGATGCCCGAAGCAGATGCCGACCAGCCGCGTCCGACCCCGCGCCGCACGCAGCCAGTCGACCAGGGGCGCGATCCACGGCAGGTCGTCATAGACCCCCGCCGCCGATCCGGTGACGATCGCACCCTGAAACTCGCCCGGGTCTCCAGGCAACCGCCCCGCCTGGACGTCGAACCGCACGGTCGCCACACCCTCGCCCAGCAGGGCCCGGAACCGCGCCGGGTAGTCGTCGAACACATCCTTCAGCGCCTCGGGAGGCTTGCCGGTTTCCAGGATCGCGATGGGTTTCATGACCCCATAGGGACTGCTCTGCCATGGCGGGACAAGGGCAAAGGCGCTACAGCGCGGCCTATGACCGATGCCGCCGCGCACTCCGACGCCGATACCGTCCCGGTCGTGCTGATCAACGTGTTCAAGGTCCAGCCTGATCGACAGGACGATCTGCTAGAGATGCTGGCCGAATTGACGCGGGCCCAGGTCGGCCTGCCCGGCTTCGTCTCGGCGACCCTGCATCGCGGCCTGAACGGCAAGACTGTCGTCAATCAGGCCGTCTGGCGCTCGGTCGAGGACTGGAAGGCGATGACGCGCACCGCCGCCGTCTCCGTCGCCATGCTGCCCATCATGGCCATCGCCACGTTCGAGCCGAACCTCTACGAGGCCGGCGAAGTCATCGAATAGGGCTGCGTCCGCATCTGACGCAGCGGCATGAGACCCGCCACGGCTGTCGGTCTTTGACATTGCCATCTGGCCTCGACGTTCCGGACGCTTCGGACGGAGTTTTGGAGTCCGGTCAGGCTCGCCAGACCTCCGCCTTCGCCCCCGCATTGCCCAGCGCCCCGGCCACCCAGCCGCAGATCTCCGCCGCCGCCACATCCGCACCCTCCGGCGGATTGACCACCACCATGGCGCAGCCGTTCATCTTCATCGGGTTGATCAGCGGCCTCAGCCGCGCCTCGGCCACCAGGGTCGACGCATCTGTCCCCGACGCCAGCCGCCTCAGGAAACCGTCGAAGGTCTCCATATCCTTTAGTGGCGTCCAGATCGCCACCATGGCCGTCGGGTCCGCCTTCACGATCGCCGCCGCCGTATCCGCCGCGCGCAGGTAGTCGTCCGGCCGCTCGAACGGCGGGTCGATCAGCACCAGCGATCCGCCCGCCTGCCGCGCCTCGGCCAAGACCAGATCATAGCCGTCCCCGATCTCGCCCCGCGCGTTCGGGAAACCGGAGAGGCTCTCGCGGAGCACCCCGGCCACCGCCTCGTGCAGTTCGAACCCGACATAGGCGTCGGCCGGGTTCAGGCTTCGCGCCACCAGCACCGGCGACCCGGGATAGAAGCGCACCCCACCGCCGGGGTTCAGCGCCGCGATCTCCGCCACCAGCGCCTCGATCAACGGGGGTCGGTCCGCCGCCGCCATCAGTCGCTCGACCCCGGCCTCGGCCTCGCGTGACCGGGTCGCGTCGCCCGTGAGATCATAGAGCCCCGCCCCGGCATGGGTGTCCAGCACGACCACCGGCCCCGTCGCCTGCCGCGTCTTCAGCAGCCACAAGACGAGGGCGTGCTTGAACAGGTCGGCGAAGTTCCCTGCGTGGAAGCTGTGGCGATAGTTCATGCCTTTCCGTCTCCTTCACACCGCTCCGGGTCAAGAGGAACCGGACGGTCACAGGCGACGTTCGCCGTTCCTGATCCGGAGCCCGAATGATGCCTGACGGCGGCCACACCTTTATCGCCGAGCGCGAAGTCCCCGAGGGACTGACCTACTGCAGCGACACGCATCCGGGCCTGACCCGAGTGAAATCGGGCGCCGGTTTCTCCATCCGCGACGCCGACGGCAAGGCGATCAGGGACGCCAGGGTGCTGAACCGTATCCGTATGCTGGCCATCCCGCCGGCCTGGACCGACGTCTGGATCTGCCCGCGCGCCACAGGCCACATCCAGGCCACCGGTCGCGATGTGAAGGACCGCAAACAGTATCGCTACCATGACGACTGGATCACCCACCGCTCCGGGAACAAGTTCGACAAGCTGCCCGCCTTCGCCCGCGCCCTGCCGAAACTGCGCGCTCGCGTCGAGCACGACCTCGGCGCGCGTGGCGCCCGTCGCGAAAAGGTTCTGGCCACCGCAGTCCGCCTGCTGGAGATCACCTTGATCCGCGTCGGCAACAAGGAATACGCACGCACCAACCGCAGCTACGGCCTGACCACGTTGAACAAGCGTCATCTGGAGATGGACGGCGCCGCTCTCAGCTTTGCCTTCCGGGGCAAGAGCGGCGTGGATCACAAGGTCAGCGTCCGCGACCGGCGCCTGGCCGCCGTGGTCCGGTCCCTGCGTGACCTGCCGGGCCAGCAGTTGTTCAAGTACAGGACCGCCGAAGGCGACCTCTGTCCGATCACCTCCGACGACGTGAACGGCTACATCCGTGACGCCATGGGCGAGCAGTTCTCGGCCAAGGACTTCCGCACCTGGGCCGGCACCGTCTCCGCCGCCCGAGTTCTGCGCGACCTGGAGGCGCCGACCTCGCCCACCGACGCGAAGCGGAAGATCACGGTCTGCGTGAAGGCGGTGGCCGGCTTGCTGGGCAACACCCCGACGGTCTGTCGCAGTTCCTACGTCCACCCGGCGGTGTTCGGGCTTTACGAGAGCGGCCGCATCGCCGACGTCCTCCCGGGCTCTGAGACCAAGGGTTTCGAGGCCGCCCTGATCAAGGCGCTGAAGGCCTAGGCCCGGGCCCAGAACCCGAGCGTCGGCTGGGCGACCGGAAACCCCGCTTCCGCCACCCGCGCCAGGATCAGCGTGCGGAAGGCGTCCGCAAGCTCGTCACCGCGCAGCAGCCTCAGCGATTTGATGATCCGGGTGATCCGCAAATGGTTGTGGTCGCTGGCGGTCAGCCAGTGCCCGTTGCGATAGTAGAATATCGCCAGCCGGTCCGTCGCTGCGGCCAGCGCGGCCTGGGCCGAGATGGACTCGCGGATCGCCTCGATGTCCTCGTCCGTGAGCATGGGTGCGTTGGGCTGGGCGCCAGACCGCTCCCGCAAGGGGAACAGCCACTGGACGAAGTCATGCACCTGCTCGACCGCGGCGTCGTCGAAGCTGATGACCTCGAAGACATCCCGCCCCGCGCCGTCGGTTCCCTCGCCCGTCAGGAAGGCGACGATCGGGGTCAGGCCGCACCCCTCATGCAGCCTTGTCCCAATCGAGGATGACCTTGCCCGACTGGCCCGACCTCATCGCGTCGAAGCCTTCGCGGTAGTCGGCATAGGACAGCCGGTGGGTGATCAGGGGTTCGAGGTCGAGGCCGGCCTTCAGCAGGCCCAGCATCTTGCGCCAGGTCGTGAACATCTCGCGCCCGTAGACGCCCTTGATCGTCAGAGCCTTCAGGATGATGGCGCCCCAGTCGGTCTCCATCGGCTTTGACGGAATGCCCAGCAGGGCCATGCCGCCGCCCATGATCAGTGTGTCGACACACTGTTTGAAGGCGATCGGGCTGCCCGACATCTCCAGCGCTACGTCGAAGCCGACCTTCAGGCCGAGCTCCTTCATGACGTCGCGCAAATCCTCCTTCGTGGTGTTCACCGTCCGCACGCCCGGCGCGACCTTCTGGGCCAGCTCGAGCCGGAAGTCGTTGATATCGGTCAGGACCACGGTCCGCGCGCCGGCGTGTCGCGCCACCGCTGCCGCCATCATCCCGATCGGCCCCGCGCCGGTGACCAGCACGTCCTCGCCGAGAAGGTCGAACTGCTGGGCTGTGTGCACGGCGTTGCCGAACGGGTCCAGCATGGCGGCGACCTCATAGGACACCTCGTCAGGCAGCTCGATCACATTGAAGGCCGGGGCCACAACGAACTCGGCGAAGGCGCCCTGGCGGTTCACGCCGATGCCGCGCGTGTGCGGATCCAGGTGGAAGTGGCCGGCCCGCGCCGCCTCCGAGTTGAGGTCGATGACGTGCCCCTCGGCCGAGACGCGCTGGCCGATCTTCAGTGGCCGGTTCACGTCGGAGCCGATGGCGACGATCTCGCCGGAGAACTCATGGCCGGTGATCATCGGCGTCGGCACGTTCTTCTGGGACCACTCGTCCCAGTTCCAGATGTGGATGTCGGTGCCGCAGACGGCCGTGCGGTGCACGCGGATCAGCACATCCTCGGGTCCCGCCACAGGGATAGGCGCATCGATCAGCTCAAGGCCGACCTCGGGCCGCATCTTGGCCAGGGCCTTCATGGTATCCGTCATTTGATCACTCCCAATTCCTTGCCGGCCGTCGTGAACGACGCGACCGCTTGATCGATATGTTCGAAGGTGTGCGCCGCCGACATCTGCGTCCGGATGCGCGCCGCGCCGCGGGGCACCACCGGGAACGAGAAGCCGATGACATAGACGCCGAGCTCCAGCATTCGCGCCGCCATCGTCTGGGCCAGTTTGGCGTCGCCCAGCATGACCGGAACGATCGGATGCTCGCCGGGCAGAAGGTCGAAGCCGGCCTCGGCCATCGCGCCCCGGAAGCGGGCGGCGTTGGCGGTCAGTTGAGCGCGCAGTTTGTCGCCCTCTTCCCCCTGAGCGATGCGGATCGCTTCCAGCGACGCGCCGCAGATCGAGGGCGCCAGGGCGTTGGAGAACAGATACGGCCGGGCCCGCTGCTTCAGCAGCTGGACCACAGCCGAGGTGGCGCAGATGAAGCCGCCCATCGCTCCCCCCAGAGCCTTGCCGAAGGTGCCGGTGACGAAGTCGACCTTGACCCCGTGGTGGGCGTAGGATCCCCGCCCCTGAGGACCCAGGAAGCCGGTCGCGTGGCAGTCGTCGACCATGATCAGAGCGCCATACTGGTCGGCCAGCGCCCGGATCTGGTCCAGCTTTGCGATATAGCCGTCCATAGAGAAGGCGCCGTCGGTGGCGATGATGATGTCGCGCACGCCGTCGGCCCGCGCCTGTTTCAGCTGGGCCTCCAGATCGGCCATGTCGGAGGTCGCGAACCGGTAGCGTCTGGCCTTGCACAGCCGCACCCCGTCGATGATCGAGGCATGGTTCAGGGCGTCCGAGACGATGGCGTCCTCTGCCCCGAACAGGGGCTCGAACAGGCCGCCATTGGCGTCAAAGGCGGCGGCGAAAAGGATCGAGTCCTCAAAGCCGAGATAGTCTGCGATGGCCCGTTCCAGCTGTTTGTGGATATCGAGCGTGCCGCAGATGAACCGCACCGAGGCCGTGCCCGCGCCGCGCGATTCGGACGCCGCATTGGCGGCCGCGACGACCCGGTCGTCGCCGCCGAGACCGAGGTAGTTGTTGGCGCAGAAGTTGAGGACCTTGCGGCCCGCGACCTGGATCACCGGTCCCTGGCGCGATTCGATCACCCGCTCGGGCTTGGTCAGCCCCTGGGCGTCGATGTCGGAAAGCTCGGCCGCGACGCGGTCGTGAAAGCCTGTGGTTTGCATGGCGGGTGGCTACGCCCTTTCGCGATTGGATTCCAGCACTGCGACCCTCATGGCTCCACAGGGGGACCCGATCCGGACTCCAAAACACAGTCCGAAGCGTCCAAAGCGTTCGGATCGTCCGGAAGGTCGCAGATGACGATGGCGCGATTGCAGACGAATGTATTATGCGCCCGCTTTTCAGGGCGGTTGACATAAACCTTCAGGGACAGGCGGCGCGCTGATTTCGCACGGAAAATCGGGGTGTGCGTTGATGGGTATCAGGTCACCGAAGCCGCTCGCACGGGCTCGGGCGCCGGACCGGGCTCGACGTCCGCACGGAAGGGATTCACCCGAATGCGTCCGCCGCAGGGGGTGAAGGCCAGCGGAATCGCCAGGGCGGCCGCATCGCCCGGGATCAGCACCCGCACCCGCGCCGCCGACGGACAGACGCGTTCGCCATTGCCCTCGTTGGGCACGACGTTCCAGGCGATATCGAAGAAAGCCTTGCCGCCGACGGCAAGGTTCACCGGCGTCGCCGTCTGCGGGTTCTGGTCCGAGCGCACAGTGGTGAGGACGCGTCCCTGCGGGTCCAGCAGGCTGACCGCCGGGTAGCCCGAGATGCTGCACGGCGCGGTCCCGGCATTGGTGACGCCGAAGACGTTGACCCGGTTGCCGGCGCCCGCGTCGGCCGTTTCGCTGTTCAGACGCAACTGGGCCGCGCGGCAGGGCATCGAGGCGGGCAGAACGCCGCCCGGCGCGGGCTGAGGCGTGATCGGCGCGCCGGGAACCGGCAGGGCCGGATTGGCCGAGGGACGGCTGCACCGCTCCAGCACGGCCACGCCGACATCCTCGTTGGGGCCAAGACGGCTCAGGGTCGCGCTCTCCGAGCCTTCGCGGGTGGCGATCCACCATTCCAGGCCGGAGCCGGAATAGCGGGCGCCGCTCCCCGACGGCACGAGGCGCAGCGCATAGGTCTGCCCCTTGTAGGCGATGCTCGCCGTGGCCGTGTCCAGATACTGGACCGACACCGTCTGTCCGCTCTCGCAGGCGTATCCTATGGCCGGCGTGGTCGGAGCGGGCGGGGCGACGGGCGGCGTCTGGTTGATGACCTCGGGCGGCGTCTCGCCCTCGCGCGTGCAGGCGGAAACGGACATCGCGCCGATGACGGCGGCGACGAGAAGGCGGTGCAGGCTCATGACGATCCCCGATCAATGCTCAAGGTTAACGCCGTTCGCTGTGAATAGCTCCCGCCGCCTTGGCGTGACGCGCTCGACGCCGTTAGTGTCCCGGGCAGGAGCCCCCATGACCGACCCCGACCTGTATCCCGTCCCTGCCGACTGGGCGGAACGCGCCCATATGGACGCCGCCGCCTACGAGGCCGCGCGGCTCGCGGCGCGCGAGACGCCGGACGCCTGGTGG
>NZ_JAFCWC010000007.1:0-142714 GCF_049897365.1 Brevundimonas sp. DC300-4 | reverse complement strand
CTGGCCTTGGCCAGAACCATCGTGATCGCAGCCGTCAGCGTCGTCTTGCCGTGGTCCACGTGACCGATCGTGCCGATGTTGCAATGCGGCTTGTTACGTTCGAACTTTTCCTTGGCCATTCTCTTCTCTCCGTCCCCTGAACAGGGGGCTTATTCCTAGGTTTTCAGGGGGTATCCGACGGACCGAAGCCCGTCGGGATTGTTGGGTTTAGGCGCTGTACTTCTTGATTACTTCGTCGGCGACGTGTTGCGGCACCGGCTCGTAGTGGTCGTACTGCATGGTGAACTGGGCGCGGCCCTGGGACATGCCGCGCAGCGTGTTCACATAGCCGAACATGTTGGCAAGGGGCACGAAGGCGTTCACGACAGTGGCGTTGCCGCGCATGTCCTGACCCTGGATCATGCCGCGACGGGCGTTGAGGTCGCCGATGACCGAACCGAGGTAGTCCTCGGGGGTCACGACCTCGACCGCCATGATCGGCTCGAGCAGCTTCGGAGCGCCCTTTTCCTTCAGTTCGCGGAAGGCGGCGCGGGCCGCGATTTCGAACGCCAGCACGCTGGAGTCGACGTCGTGGTATTTGCCGTCCGTCAGGCTCGCCTTGAAGTCGATCAGCGGGAAGCCGGCCAGCAGACCCGAATCCTTGATGGAGTTCAGGCCCTTCTCGACGCCCGGGATGAATTCCTTGGGGATGGCACCGCCGACGATCGTGTTCTCGAACACGAAGCCCGAGCCGGGCTCGCCGGGTTCGAACGTGATCATGACGCGGGCGAACTGGCCCGTACCGCCGGTCTGCTTCTTGTGGGTGTAGTCGATGTCGACCTTGCGGCCGAGCGATTCACGATAGGCGACCTGCGGCGCGCCGATGGTGGCCTCGACCTTGTAGGTGCGCTTCAGGATGTCGATCTTGATGTCCAGGTGAAGCTCGCCCATGCCCTTCAGGATGGTCTGGCCCGACTCATGGTCGGTCGAGACGGTGAAGGACGGGTCTTCCGAAGCCAGCTTGGCCAGGGCGACGCCCAGCTTCTCCTGGTCGGCCTTGGTCTTGGGCTCCACCGAGATCTCGATGACCGGCGCCGGGAATTCCATCTTCTCAAGGATGACGGGCGACTTCAGCGGATCGCACAGGGTGTCGCCGGTGCGGGTGTCCTTGAGGCCAGCCAGGGCGACGATGTCGCCGGCGTAGGCTTCCTTGACGTCTTCACGGTTGTTCGAGTGCATCTGCAGCATCCGGCCGACGCGCTCTTTCTTGTCGCGGCTGGAGTTCAGCAGGTTCTGGCCGGTTTCCATCTTGCCCGAATACAGGCGGCAGAAGGTCAGCGAGCCGACGAACGGATCGTCCATGATCTTGAACGCGAGGATCGACAGGGGCTCGTCGTCCGAGGCGCGACGCACGACGGGTTCTTCGGTCTTGAAGTCGATGCCCGGGGTCGGCGGGATGTCCGTGGGCGAAGGCAGGTAGTCGACGACGGCGTCGAGCAGCGTCTGCACGCCCTTGTTCTTGAATGCCGAGCCGCACAGGATCGGATAGAAGGCGCCGGTCAGCACGGCCTTGCGGATGCACTTCTTCAGCACTTCCAGCGAGGGCTCGTTGCCATCGAGGTAGGCCTGCATGGCGTCGTCGTCGAGTTCGACGGCGTTGTCGATCAGGTACTGACGCGCCTCGACGGCCTTGGCCATCAGGTCGTCCGGGATCGGGCCGATGGTGAAGTTGGCGCCCAGGGCGTCGTTGTCCCAGACCACCGAGTTCATCGACACGATGTCGACCAGACCCGTCAGGGTATTCTCCGAACCGATCGGGAACTGGATCGGCACGGCCTTGGCGCCCAGGCGGTCGCGGATCGACTGGACCGAGGCGTCGAAGTCGGCGCCGATCTTGTCCATCTTGTTGACGAAGACGATCCGCGGAACCTTGTACTTGTCGGCCTGACGCCAGACGGTTTCGGTCTGCGGCTCGACGCCGGCGTTGCCGTCCAGCACCGCGACCGCGCCGTCCAGCACGCGCAGCGAACGCTCGACTTCAATGGTGAAGTCCACGTGGCCGGGGGTGTCGATGATGTTCAGGCGCTTGCCCTGCCAGAAGGCCGTGGTCGCAGCCGAGGTGATCGTGATCCCCCGCTCCTGCTCCTGGTCCATCCAGTCCATGGTCGCGGCGCCGTCGTGGACTTCGCCAATCTTATGGTTCTTGCCGGTGTAGTACAGGATCCGCTCGGTCGTCGTCGTCTTGCCCGCATCGATGTGGGCCATGATTCCGAAGTTGCGGTAGTCCTCGAGCGCGTGTGTGCGGGCCATGAAAGCGTGCCTTGAAAGTATGTTCAGGACGCGGTCCGCGTCCTCGGGAGATCGTCGATGTAGCGGATAAGCGAGCGCGGGCGATTTAGCTCAAACCGCCCGCGCCGGATAGGCCTAGATAGTGTCGCTGTTTGACGCTTTGAAGGCGCCTACCAGCGGTAGTGGCTGAAGGCGCGGTTGGCTTCAGCCATCTTGTGGGTGTCTTCGCGCTTCTTGACCGCAGTGCCGCGGTTGTTCGACGCATCCAGCAGCTCGGCGGCCAGCTTTTCGGTCATGGTGTTCTCACCACGCTTGCGCGCGGCGTTGACCAGCCAGCGGATAGCCAGGGCGCGGCGACGCTCGGGGCGAACCTCGACCGGAACCTGATAGGTGGCGCCGCCGACGCGACGCGAGCGGACTTCGACCGACGGCTGGACGTTTTCCAGGGCGGTGTGGAAGGTCTGGACCGGCTCGAAGTCCTTCTTCTTGTCGGCCAGGATTTCGAAGGCGCCGTAGACGATGTTCTCGGCGACGGCCTTTTTGCCCTCGTACATGACGTAGTTCATGAACTTGGTGACGGTCAGATCCTTGTATTTGGGATCCGGCAGGACTTCGCGTTTCTGGGCGCGGTGACGACGTGACATGGGCTGGGCCTTCTAAATCGGTGTCTGGAAGAAGCCGGATGAGACCGGCTGAATCAGGTAAAGTGCGGGTCGCTTACTTCGGACGCTTGGTGCCGTAGTGCGAACGACGCTGCTTGCGGTCCTTGACGCCTTGCGTGTCGAGCACGCCGCGCAGGATGTGGTAGCGCACGCCGGGAAGGTCCTTCACGCGGCCGCCGCGGATCAGGACCACCGAGTGCTCCTGAAGATTGTGGCCCTCGCCGGGGATGTAGCACACGGCTTCGTAGCCGCTCTTGGCCAGACGGACCTTGGCGACCTTACGCAGAGCCGAGTTCGGCTTCTTGGGGGTCGTGGTATAGACGCGGGTGCAAACGCCGCGACGCTGGGGCGAACCCTCCAGGGCCGGCACCTTGTTGCGCACGGGCTTGGGCTTGCGGGGCTTGCGGATCAGCTGGTTGATCGTAGGCATCGGTAGACAGTCTCGACTTCTGATGGAGGCGTGTGCCTGTCGGCCGGGGCGCCTCGGTTTCCTTCTTTTGAACGGCCCTTCAGGACCGCCCGGGGTCGTTCGAGACCGGATGCGGCACGACCAAACGAAAAAACCGGAACGCGCGCTTCGGGCGTTCCGGCGGGCACAGCCCGTCCGTTCAATTGTGACGATCAGGATGGGTCACCGAAATGGCCCGCCTCGAAAGTCCGGCGCGTTTACGCGTGAGGGGCCTTCAGGTCAAGACCGATGGTCCGCCCTACTCCGCCACGGGCCTGGTCAGATCGAACTCCACCCGAAAGTGCCGGTTGGCCCGACGCAGCTCATAGGCGAACATCCGGTCCGGGTGGACCTCCATCGCCCAAACGTTGGTCGTGGAGACTGCGGCGGCATTGGCGTTGAACAGGGCGATGGAGAAGGCGTCGACGGGAAACTCCTGGCGCTCGGCCGTCCCGAGGCTCGCCGTGTCGCCGCCGTACATGTGCAGCACATCCACCGTGCCGTCCTCGTGGCGGTGATCATGCTTCAGGCGGACGCCCCCTGTCGTCCGCGTGACAATCCACACCCGCGACCGGTCCTCGCCGACGCTGAACGGGATTCGCACCTCTTCCGGCGAACAGTCGCGGACATGCATCAGCAGGCGCTGGCTGGCGAAGCTTGCGTCCGCCGCGTCGGTCGTGACCACCCGCCCCTCGAAGCGTTGGCCGCACAGGGCGTTCAGCCGGCTCATGAAGACGTCCTGCGGCCCGGACGGCGCGGACGTGGTGGCGCAGGCGGACAGGAGGACTGCGACGGCGGCGATCAGGGCGGTTTTCATGCGGAGAGGGTCGCGCGCTTTGACATCGTGCTCAAGGTGCCAAGTCGCCCGTTGACTTCGTGGCGTCCCTGAGTATGTTCGGTGCCTCTTATTTTCACGGCTCTCACCGCCGTCGCAAAGGTAATTTCCGATGGCAAAGCCCGCCTCAATCAAGATCCGGCTGAACTCCACGGCCGACACCGGCTTCTTCTACGTCACCAAGAAGAATGCCCGCACGATGACCGAGAAGATGGTCGTCAAGAAATATGACCCGGTCGTGCGCAAGCACGTCGAGTTCAAGGAAGGCAAGATCAAGTAGGCCTTGATCCCACGCTGCTTCTGAAGCGCCCGGTCGGAAACGACCGGGCGTTTTCGTTTGTCCTTCTCCCCTCGGGGGAGAAGGACCTCTATTAAGCCGCCCGGGCGATGACCCGGTCGCGTCCCGTGGCCTTGGCCTCGTAGACGCCTTCGTCGGCGCGTTTCAGCAGGGCCTCAGGCGTATCGCCCGCCCCCAGGGTCGCCGCCACCCCGATCGATATGGTCACCGTCAGGTGCTCCTGACCGCCCATGACCCGGAACGGGGTCGAACCGACGTCGCGGCGGATGCGTTCGGCAATGCGCTGGGCGTCCTCGAGCCTGGTGCCCGGCATGATGACGACGAACTCCTCCCCCCCCTGTCGGCAGGGCAGGTCAACGGCGCGAACGTTGGTGGCCAGCCGCACGGCGAACTCGCGCAGCACCTCGTCGCCCGCGTCGTGGCCGAAGCCGTCGTTGACCTTCTTGAAGTGATCGATGTCCACGACCAGCACCGAGACCGGCTCGCCGCCCTGGGCCGCCCGAGTGACAAAGGCTTGAAGCTGGCCCGCCATATAGCGGCGGTTGTGCAGCCCCGTCAGGGCGTCGGTGACGGCCATTTCCAGGCTGTAATCCAGCTTCTCCTTGAGGAAGTCGGTGTAGCGCTTCCTGCGGATCTGCGTCCGCGCCCGCGCCGCCAGCTCCTCGGGGTCCACGGGCTTCATCAGGATGTCGTTGACGCCCAGCTCCAGCGCCTTGACCAGCCGCGGCCGGTCCGACGGATCGACCACGGCCAGGATGGGCAGGTGCCGCGTCGGCTCGACCGACCGAACCTGGGCGATCAGGCGCAGGCCGTCGAACTCGGCGGCCGCCACATTGATGATCATCAGGTCGATCGCACCCCTGGACGCCAGCAGCCCCCCGGCCGCATCGCTCTCGACCGTCGGCCGGTGCTCGCGCGTCAGCTCCTCGGCGATCCGCTGCGCCTGGCGTGCATTGTCGTCGACGATCAGGACCCGGCCGCCCGAGCCGCGCAGTCGCCCGGCTCCGTCCGTCGTGACTCCCAGCCGCCGTCCGCTCTCCTCGCGCTCGCGCAGCTCGTCCATGACCAGTTTCAGCCGGGTCAGCGACCGCACGCGGGCGAACAGCACCACGTCGTCCAGCGGCTTGGTGACGAAGTCGTCGGCCCCCGCCTCCAGCCCCTTGATGCGGTCCTCGCGTCCGTCCAACGCCGTCACCAGCACGACGGGAATATGGTTGGTGAGCGGATCGGCCTTAAGACGCCGGCAGGTCTCGAACCCGTCCATGCCGGGCATCATGACGTCCAGCAGGATGATGTCCGGCTGTTCCGCCGCCGCGAGGGTCAGCGCCTTTGCCCCGTCCTGACACGTCAGGACGTCATAGTATTCCAGCGTCAGCTTGGCCTCGAGGAGACGGACGTTGGCCTCGACATCGTCGACCACAAGAATACGCGCGGTCATTGAACGGCTATCCCACTGCTACCGGCTGGCTAAGGTGCTTCTTCACGGTTTCCAGGAAATGCATCACCGAGATCGGCTTGGAGATATAGGCCTCGCAGCCGCCCTGCCGAATCCGTTCCTCGTCGCCCTTCATGGCGAAGGCGGTCACGGCGATGATCGGGATGTGGGCCAGTTCCTCGTCGTCCTTGAGCCATTTGGTCACCTCCAGCCCCGAGATCTCGGGCAGCTGGATGTCCATCAGGATCAGGTCGGGCATATGCTGGCGCGCCATGGCCATCGCCTGCATCCCCTCGCGGGTCTGCAGGATCTCATAGCCCTGCGAGTCGAGCAGATCATGAAACAGCTTCATGTTCAGCTCGTTATCCTCGACGATGAGGACTTTCTTGGACATCTTCACCCGGTCTGGCCGCCTCGACTGGCGCGGACGTCGCGCTGACAGGCATGCCGCTTCTTCGATTGGGATTGTGGCTGCCCAGTCTTAAGTTGGGGTGAAGTCGGGAATTCAAGCTTCACCATGAAAGCCATCTGTCGCGACTGCCTGTGGGCCGGGGAGGATTCGGTCGTCCGCTGCCCGTCCTGCGGCTCGCCGCGCGTGGTCTGCGACCCCGAGCTGGACCGGCTGTCGATTGCCCACCTCGACTGCGACGCCTTCTACGCCTCGGTGGAAAAGCGCGACCGCCCCGAACTGCGCGACAGGCCCGTCATCGTCGGCGGCGGGGTGCGCGGCGTGGTCTCGACCTGCTGCTACATCGCCCGCCAGTCCGGCGTCCATTCGGCCATGCCGATGTTCAAGGCGCTCAAGGCCTGTCCCGACGCCGTGGTCCTCAAGCCGGATTTCTCGAAATACGTCCCCGAATCGGAGCGCATCTTCCGCTTCGTCGGCGAGCTGACGCCCCTGGTCCAGACCCTGTCCCTCGACGAGGCCTGGATCGACCTGTCCGGCACCGAACGCCTCAACGGCGGCCCGCCCGCGCTCCAGCTGATCCGCCTCCAGAAACGGATCGAGGACGAGACCGGCCTCGGCGTCTCCATCGGCCTGGCCCCCAACCGCTTCCTCGCCAAGATCGCCTCCGAACTGGATAAGCCGCGCGGATTCTCCGTCATCGGCACGGCCAATGCCCAGGCGCTCCTGGCCCCGAAATCCGTCCGCATCCTGCCCGGCGTCGGTCCCGTCTTCGGCAAGACCCTGGTCTCGGACGGTTTCGCCACCGTCGGCGACCTCGCCGCCGCCGACGTCCGCGATCTGGTCAAACGCTACGGCGAAACGGGCCTTCGGCTCCACGACCTCGCTCACGCTCGCGACGCCCGCTCCGTGAACCCCGAGCACGACCGGCGCGGCATGAGCGCGGAGAATACCTTCAACACCGACCTGACCGCGCTCGAGGCGCTGGAGGCCGAACTCTGGCCCCTGTGCGAGAAGGTCGCCTCCAAGGCCCGCCGCGACGGCGTCTCCAGCCGCGTCGTGGTGCTGAAGCTGCGCCGCACCGACTTCAGGATCGTCACCCGGCGCAAGACCCTGCCCGACCCGGTCCAGACCGCCCGCGCCCTGTTCGCCATCGGCCGAGAGCTGCTCGCCCCCGAGCTCGGCCGACCCTATCGCCTGATCGGCATCGGCCTGGCCGACATCCAGGACGCGGAGGACAGGCCCGAAGGCCTGTTCGCCTCATCCGAGCGCCGCACCCTCACGACCGAGACCACCATCGACGCCCTACGCCAGAGATTCGGCGCCTCCGCCGTGGTGGCCGGGAGGGCGTTGAAGCCGAAAACAAAATGATTCCGCTCATCCCCGCGAAAGCGGGGACCCAGTGCTTTGGGCGAACGGCCTACGAAGCGAGCGCAGACAGGGATCCCGCGCACCGTGGCTTTGCTAAAACCTGGGTCCCCGCCTTCCCGGGGATGCACGAAGATGTGGAGCGGAAGGGAGGGATTAACTCGCGCGATCTAGGATGAAGAAATGTCCGCCTTTCTCGACAAGATGCGCCGCCGCGGTGGCCGCTACCTCGGCGTCCGCCCCGCGCCGGTCCGCCCGCAGCGCGGTGTCTTCAGCCTGTCATTCGACGACATCCCGGTGACCGCCTGGACCGAGGCCGGCCCCATCCTCAAGGAGCATGGCGTCACCGCCACCTACTATGTCGCCGGCGGCCTGTCGGGCGGACAGAACCTGGGCCTGCCCCAGTTCACCACCGACCACCTCCAGGCCCTGTTCGGCGCCGGCCACGAGGTCGGCTGCCACTCCTTCGGCCACACCAGCGCCCTCGCGGTCTCGCCCGAGGCCTATGCCGCCGATCTGGACAGGAACGCCGCCTGGGTGGCCGAAAGGCTGGCGGGCCATGTCATGACGACCTTCGCCTGGCCCTACGGAGACGTCTCGGTCGGCGCCAAGGCCATGGTCGCGGACCGCTTCGCCCTCGCCCGCGGTGTCCGCGACGGCGTCAACGCCGGCAGCGCCGACCGCGCCAACCTCCAGGCCATCGGCCTCGAAAGCCGCCGCCTGCCCGGCTACGACCTCGATGCCCTCATGGCCGCGACCGCCGCCCGCAAGGGCTGGCTCATCGCCTACGGCCACGACGTCATGGACGGCCCGACGCCTTACGGCTGCACCCCGGACGACCTCGATCGCGTGATCCGGCTGGCGAAAGCGGCGGGGCTGGAGATCATGCCGGTGGGCGAGGCGTGGCAAAAGATGGCGGCCTGATTTCAGTCCCCTCTCCCGCAGGGGAGAGGGAGGGTGGGGGCCATACCCATCAACGGATCGCCCAAATCCGCTTTTAAAATCAACGCTCGGCTCTACCGGGAGCCTTTATCGCAAGCGCCCCTCGAAACCGTGCGACACTGCGGCTGGTCTTTGACATCGCCGCTCCAACACCCTCCCGGATGTAGACTCTGTCGACTCGGTCGACTCCCCTTTTGGAGTCGCACGACCCGAACGCTTCGAACGCTCCGTACGCTTCGGACGGTGTATTGCCGTTCGCACGCCTGGCCTCACCCCGCCCATTCGTCACACCAACACGAACCAGCCTGCACTGTCAGACCCGCGACAATTCAACACCTTAGCGCGACCATCCCGCGCCTTGACCTTCCCGCCCCTCGCCTATAGGTTCCGCGCCGAATTCAGCCCCCTGTCGGGGCCCGCAAATCCATGCGTGGCCGGGCGGGGTTCGAAACAAACAAAGCCCATGTCCCTGCCCCCGGAATCGCGCGAAGAGGCGATCAAACGCCTCACCGACAGCGCTTCGTCTCTGGAGGCGCGCACTGCCCGCGAGGTTTCTCACGAGGCGGCGGGTCAGGCGGCGGCCGGTCAGGCGTGGCGGATCATCGCCGACCTGTTCGGCGGCGTGTTCGTGGGTCTGGCGCTCGGCGCCATCGTGGACTGGTATTTCCATACCAATCCCTGGGGTTTGATCGGCGGCGTCCTTCTGGGCTTCGCCGTTTCGGTTTGGATGGCCTGGTCGACGGCGCAACGCCTGATGGCCCAGGCGAAAGCAAGCGGAGTGGAGCCGAAGTCGGTTCCCTTCGACGATGACGAAGAAGACTAAAAGGCGCCCATGGCTGATCCGCTTCACCAGTTCCAGATCGTTCCCCTTGTCGACTTCGGCACGGTGACCCTGCCTGTCATCGGCGAGCAGCAGCTCGCCTTCACCAACTCGCACCTGGCCATGACCGTCGCCTTCGGCGTGGTCGTCCTGTTCCTTCAGGTCGTGACCGCCGGCGCCAAGGTCGTCCCGGGCCGCTGGCAGTCCGCCGGTGAGACCATGTTCGGCATGATCGACGGCATCGTCGATTCCATCATCGGCCATGATGGGCGCAAGCTGTTCCCGTTCGTCTTCACGGTCTTCACCTTCATCCTGGCCATGAACTTCATCGGCCTGTTCCTGACCTTCACGGCCACCTCGCAGATCGCCGTCACCGCCACCTTCGGCGTGCTGACCATCCTGCTGGTGCTGGCCATCGGTTTCGCCAAGCACGGCCTCGGCTTCTTCAAGCTGTTCGTCCCGTCGGGCGTGCCGTGGCCGGTCCTGCCCTTCGTTATCGTCATTGAGTTCGTCTCCTTCCTGCTGCGCCCGGTCACCCTGACCCTTCGTCTGTTCGGCAACATGATGGGCGGCCACGTGGCCCTGAAGGTCTTCGCCGGCTTCGTCGTGGTGGGCGTCGGCGGGTCCGTCGGCCTCGGCCTCGGCATCCCGATCGCCCTGCTGTCGATGGGCATGACCGTCG
Source organism: Brevundimonas sp. DC300-4 (assembly GCF_049897365.1). Taxonomy (NCBI): domain Bacteria; kingdom Pseudomonadati; phylum Pseudomonadota; class Alphaproteobacteria; order Caulobacterales; family Caulobacteraceae; genus Brevundimonas; species Brevundimonas sp. DC300-4. The sequence continues at coordinate 132,550 of NZ_JAFCWC010000007.1, read as the reverse complement.
GACTGACCGCGCTGGAGTTCCTGGTGGCCTTCCTCCAGGCCTTCGTCTTCGCCGTTCTGACCTGCATCTACCTCAACGATGTGGTCAACCTGGGCCACGGGCACTAAAGCCTCCACCCAGTTTTCGTCCCTAACCAACCAACCTCAGACTAGGACTAAAGATTATGGAAGCAGAAGCCGCCAAGCTCATCGGCGCCGGCCTCGCAATGACCGGCATGATCGGCGCCGGCATCGGCGTCGGCAACATCTTCGGCTCGTTCCTGACGGGCGCCCTGCGCAACCCGTCGGCCGCCGGCTCGCAAATCGGCAACCTGTTCGTGGGCGCCGCCCTGGCCGAAGCCCTGGGCATCCTGTCCTTCGTTCTGGGCATTCTGCTCTACTCGGCCTGATCGCCGAACCCGATCAGGCGCGGCGCCGGTGATCCGGCTGCCGCGCCTTTTCGCCTGATTTCAGAACAGACGGACCATGGCTGCACAAACTCCCGAACTCGTACTTCCCGCGTCCGACACGGCCCCTGTCGATGTCGCGACGACGCATGCCTCGACCGAAGCCGCACACGGCGAAGGCGGGGGCCTGCCCCAGTTCGAGTTCCAGCACTGGTTCGGACAGATCGTCTATCTGATCTTCCTGTTCGCCATCCTCTACTGGCTGATCGCCAAGGTCTTCACCCCGCGCATGCGCCGCGTGTTCGACGAGCGTGAGACCACCATCTCCACCGCCGTCGCCACCGCCCGCCAGGTTCAGGCGGAGGCCGCCGGCCAGGCCGAGGCCGCCAAGGCCGAGGTCGAGAAAGCCCGCGCCGACTCGCGCGCCGCCTCCGTCGCCGCCAAGGCCCGGGTCACCGACGAGGCCAACCGTCGCGCCGCCGAGGAAGAAGCCGTCGTCAACGCCCGCATCGCCGAGGCCGAGATCGCCATCGGCAAGACCCGCGACGCCGCCATGGCCAATGTCGCCACCATCGCCGCCGACACAGCCTCGGCCATCGTCGAGCGCCTGACCGGCAAGGCCCCCTCGGCCGCCGAGGCCACCGCCGCCGTCAAGGGAGCCGTCTGATGAACATGTTCATGGAAGAGGGCTTCTGGGGTCTCCAGAGCGCCGAGATGTGGGTCCTTGTCGGCCTGCTGATCTTCATCGGCATCTGCATCTACGTCGGCGTGCCGAAACTGGTCGCCGGCCAGCTGGACGCCAAGGGCGCCAAGATCCAGTCCGAACTGGATGAGGCCCAGCGCCTGCGCGCCGAGGCCGAGGCTCTTCTCGCCACCATCCGCGCCGAGAAGACTGCCGCCGAGGCCCAGGCTCGCGACATGCTGGCCGCCGCCGAGGCCGACGCCCGCATCATGGAAGCCGAGGCCAAGGTCCGCCTCGAAGAGACCCTGGCCCGTCGCCAGGCCCTTGCCGAGCGCCGCATCGCCTCCGCCGAGATCCAGGCCACGGCAGAGGTCAAGGCCGCCGCCGCCGAGGTCGCCGCCCAGGCCGCCGAGACCATCCTCACCGCCCGTATCGCCGGCGCGAAGACCGACCCCCTGCTCGACGCCGCCATCGCCCAGATCGGCACGCGCCTGAACTAAGGGGCTATCGCCTGAAGTCATGCGAATGGGCGGCGCACCGGTCCGGTGCGCCGCCCTTCCCTTTTCCAGACCGCTCAGTGCGCCGGTGCGACGCCGTCCATCAGCTTGGCGGCGCGCTTCTCCCGCGCCACCAGGCGAGCGTAGACATTGCCCAGCACGATGCCGAACACGGCATGGCTGACCAGCATCCAGGCCACCATTCCGAATCCGCCCGAGCCGCGGAGAATCCGCGAATCGCCGAACAGGAACACCGCCACCATCAGCACCGCCCAGGCGCCGACGGCAAAGATGATCCCCTTGGTCTCAGGCGTCTGACCCGGCATCCGCGGACACAGGATCCCGAACAGGCCCCCCAAGATCACCGTGCCGGCGATAAAGTGAGCGATCCACCCCACGGCCAGGTTCCCGGGCATCCCGATCAGACTGGCGACAAAGAGTGGAAACGGCTCCACCCAAGGTCCAGCAAACACATTCACGGCTTCGAGTATTGAGACCGCGACCGTGGCGAACAGGCCGGCGATCATTCCCTTTTGTACGCGTGACATCATAACGACAGCGCCTCCCAACGCTTATTGTCTGTTCCGATAACGCGGGGAGGACTTTACGCCTCTCGAGGCGAGACGCTAAACAGCCATATTTCACAAAGCCGTGCTTCGCAGTTGCGAAGGAACGGGAAAGCGTCGCCCCTCCCGCAACCCTTGCTAGAGTTCATATAGCAAGGGGAGGTGCCTGTGTTTCGTTCGAGCGTGTTTTGGGGGCGCCTGTCCCGACTCCCCTATTTACTCTCCGTGCTTGGCCTGTCGCTGATCCTGCTGTTGGCCCAGCCTTTGCTGCTCGAACTGCCGAACTTCATCGAGAGCGGACGGATTCTGGATTCACTCTGGCGCGGCGACTATGAGGTCTACGGCGCGGCGACTGACGCTGCGATCCAGCAGACGGACTATCAGACGGCCCGCTACGCTGCCGTCGCGGCTCTGACGATGGCTCTCTTCGCGGCTTTCCTGATCCTCAGCGCCCGTCGCCTCCGCGATCTCGGACGCCCCGGTCTCTACGCCTGGATCGCCCTGGTCCCGTTCGTCGGCGCCCAGGCCCTGTTCGCTGTGCTGATCAGGAAGAGGAACATGGCATCCGTCCGGCCGCCCGAGCCTGACATGAACGCCCTGTCTGGATTTTTCAGCTTCGAAGGCCGCGCCCGTTGCAGCGCCTCCGCCTGGGTCGCCGCCCAGGCGGCCGAGACGCTCTTGGCCGCCCGCATCGCCGGCGCGCAGACTGCTCCCTGCTCGACGCCGCCATCGCCCACATCGGCCAGCACCTGAACTAGGCGGCGAACCGGACGCCCAGCATCTGCCCGGTAACGTCCCACAACCGCGCCGCTGCGGCTGTATCCAGGGCCTGGAGTTCGGCCTTCACCGGCCCGGGCGGACCCTTCAGCTCGTTCATCCGGGTCGCCCCCATATAGGCTCCGCCCTTCACGGTCGGCTCCGTCGCCGACATCAGGATCGGCAGGGCACCGGCCTGCTGCGAATGACTGATCAACGGCTCGATGAACGGCCGATACAGCAGGCCCATCACGGTTCGCGACACCGGCCGCCCGGTCAGCGGCCCGTTGCCGATCAGACCTGTCCGGGCATAGCCGGGATGGGCCACCACACTGGTCAATCCCCACCCATGGGCGGCGCTGCGGCGGTCCAGCTCAAGCCCGAACATCAGCATCGCCAGTTTCGACTGCGCATAGACCGGCCAGGCCTTATACTGGCGCGCATGGTTCAGATCGTCGAACTGGATACGGCCCCGGCGGTGGGCAATGCTGGACAGCTGGACCACCCGCGCCTGTCCCGCCTTCAGCAGCGGCAGCAACCGCGCGGTCAGGGCGAAATGGCCCAGGTAGTTGGTCGCCAGCTGCATCTCGAACCCGTCCACGGTCACTTCGCGCTCCGGCAGGGCCATGACACCGGCGTTGTTGACCAGGATATCGATCGGCCGTCCCTGCCCCAGCACGCGATCCGAAAAGGCGGTCACCGACGCCTGGCTGGCCAGGTCCAGTGCTTCAAATCGTACGGCTGCGGCGGGCACGCTGCGGCGAATGCGTCGGATCGCCGCCTCGCCCTTCGTTGGATTGCGCGCCGCGATGACGACCTCGGCGCCTTTGCGGGCGAGTGCGAGAGCAGTCTCGAATCCTGTGCCGCCGGTCGAGCCGGTGACGATCGCCAGTTTTCCGGTCTGGTCGGGAATGTCGTCTGTGGTGAAAAAGGCCATGACGATCAAGTCGGCATGGCCTCCATCATTCACAAGGCGTCGAAGCTACTCGGCCGCGATGTTCGTGCCTTCCGGCGCGGTCCAGCGCAGCTTGGGCGAACGCGCCGCGCGGGTCTCGTCGAGGCGACGCAGGGGCGCATGGAAGGGGGCACCCTTAAAGCGGTCCACCTCGCCGGCCTTCGCCGCCTGGGCCAGCAGACGCAGGGCGTTGATGAACCGGTCGAGCTCAGCCTTGGATTCCGTCTCGGTCGGCTCGATCAGCATGGCCCCGTGGACGACCAGCGGGAAATACATGGTCATCGGGTGGAAGCCCTCGTCGATCATCGCCTTGGCGAAGTCGAGCGTGGTGATGTCCGTGCCCTTCAGCCATTCGTCGTCGAACAGGGCCTCGTGCATGCACGGACCCTCGGGGAAGGCGGCGCTCATCACGTCCGACAGTCGGGCCTTGATGTAGTTGGCGTTCAGCACCGCATCCTCGGCGACCTGTCGCAGGCCGTCAGAGCCGTGGCTCATCATGTAGCTGAGGGCCCGGGTGTACATGCCCATCTGGCCTTGGAAGGCGCACATCCGGCCGAAGGCCTGGGCGGCCTCGTCCTCCTCGCGCTCGACCAGGCGATAGCCATCCGCGTCATGCACGACCCAGGGGGCCGGGGCGAACGGGGCCAGGGCGGCCGACAGCACGACCGGACCCGAGCCGGGACCGCCGCCGCCGTGGGGCGTTGAGAAGGTCTTGTGCAGGTTGATGTGCATGGCATCGACGCCCAGATCGCCCGGGCGGACCCGACCGACGATGGCGTTGAAGTTGGCCCCGTCGCAGTAGAAATAGGCGCCCGCTTCGTGCGTCAGGCGACTTATCTCGAGGATGTCGCGCTCGAACAGGCCGCAGGTGTTCGGATTGGTCACCATGATGGCGGCGACGTCGGGACCCAGTTTCGAGGCCAGGTCGGCCACATCGACCCGGCCGTCTTCGGTCTGGGCCACTTCGACCACGGTGTAGCCGACGAAGGCGGCGGTCGCCGGATTGGTCCCGTGGGCCGAGGTCGGCACCAGCACCTTGCGGCGCTGCTCGTGCTGGCCCGAGGCCTCATGCGCGGCGCGGATGGCCATCAGGCCGCACAGCTCGCCATGGGCGCCGGCCTTGGGCGACAGGGCCACGGCGGGCATGCCCGTCAGTGTCTTCAGCCAGTGCGCCAGGGTGTCCATCAACTCCAGCGCGCCCTGCACCGTCGAGGTCGGCTGCAACGGGTGGATGTCGGAGAAGCCCGGCAGGCGCGCCATCTTCTCGTTGAGGCGCGGATTGTGCTTCATCGTGCACGAGCCCAGCGGATAGATGGCCAGGTCGATGGCGTGGTTCTTCTGCGACAGGCGCACATAATGGCGCATCGTCTCCGGCTCGCTCAGACCTGGCAGGCCGATCGGATCGCGGCGGACCAGATCGCCCAGATCAGACCCGTCCGTCTTCGGTTCGGGCAGGTCGACGCCGGTCTTGCCCCAGCCGTCGCTCTCGAAGATCAGGTGCTCGGCCTGCAACAGGCCTCGCCCGCCGGTCAGGGTCGGATACTTGTAGTCGTGATCATTCGCGCTCGGGGCGGTCGGACGGCCGACAGTGTTCATCGTGCTCATGATCAGGCTCCCAGGATCTTGGTCAGGGACTTGGCGAGGATCTGGATGTCGGCATCCAGGGTCGTCTCGGTCGCGGCGACCAGCAGGACGTCGTCCATGCCGGCGTCGGGCGCCAGTCGGCTGTAAGGCACGCCGGCCAGCACATGATGCGCCGCCAGTTGATCCACCACCTCGGCGGCATTCTTCGGCAGCTTCACAGCGAACTCGTTGAAGAACCGACCCGTCAGGATCTCGACCCCCGGAATGGCCGCCAGCGCATCCCGCGTCGCCAGGGCCTTCTCGTGGTTCAGCAGGGCCAGCTTGCGCAGCCCCGTCTCGCCCAGCAGGCTCATGTGGATGGTGAAGGCCAGGCTGCACAGACCGGAGTTGGTGCAGATGTTCGACGTCGCCTTGTCGCGACGGATGTGCTGCTCGCGCGTCGACAGGGTCAGCACGAAGCCCCGCTCGCCGTCCGCATCCACCGTCTCGCCGCACAGGCGGCCCGGCATCTGGCGGATCAGCTTCTCGCGCGTCGCGAACAGGCCGACATAGGGTCCGCCGTAGTTCAGTGCGTTGCCGATCGACTGGCCCTCGGCGGCCACGATGTCGGCCCCCATCTCGCCCGGCGACTTCAACAGGCCCATCGACACGGCCTCGGTGACCACCACGATAAGCAGGGCGCCGGCGGCGTGGGCGGCCTCTGCGATCTTCGTCACGTCGGTCGCCGTGCCGAACACGTTCGGGGTCTGGACGACGACACAGGCCGTGTCCGGTCCGATCCGGGCGATGACGTCGGCTTCCGCGTCCACGGCGGCGGCCAGGACCTCGGTCTCGACGCCCACGGCGTGAACGACCGTCTCGGTCGCCTTGACGTAGTGCGGATGCACCCCGCCCGAGATGACCGCCTTGTTCCGGCGCGTCACCCGCGTGGCCATCAGCACACCCTCGGCCATGGCGGTCGAGCCGTCGTAGAGGGAGGCGTTGGCCACATCCATGCCCGTCAGGTTCGCGACCTGGGTCTGGAACTCATAGAGATACTGCAGCGTCCCCTGGGCGATCTCCGGCTGGTACGGCGTGTAGCTGGTCAGGAACTCCGAGCGCTGGATCACGTGATCCACCGTCGCCGGCACGTGGTGACGATAGGCCCCGGCGCCACAGAAGAAGGGCACGTCGCCCGCCGCCGTGTTCTTGCCCGCCAGCGTCTTCAACGCCCGCTCGACCTCCAGCTCGCCCATGACGCGCGGCAGGTCGACGAACCCGTCCCGCCGCGCCGCCTCGGGCACGTCCACGAACAGATCGTCGATCGATTTCACGCCGATGGCGGCGAGCATCGCCGTGCGGTCGTCGGGGGTCAGGGGCAGGTAGCGCATCTATTTTGTTCCGCTCATCCCCGCGAAAGCGGGGAGCCAGTGCTTTGGGCGAAGACCGTCGCCGGGGAGGACGAACCGCTCATCCCAGCCACCCTGCCTCGCGACAGGACTGGGTCCCCGCTTTCGCGGGGATGAGCGGGCAGATTAAAGCGAGGCCAGAAACGCGTCGTAAGCGGCGCGGTCCATCAGGCCGTCGATCTGGCCGGCGTCCGACACCTTGATCTTCGCGAACCAGCCCTCGCCTTCGGGGTCGGCATTGACGGTCTCGGGGGCGGTGGCCAGGACGACATTGCCCTCGATCACCTCACCCGACACCGGCGCATAGACGTCCGAGGCCGCCTTGACGCTCTCGACGACGGCAAAGCTGTCGCCCTTGCCGACGGTCTTGCCGGCTTCCGGCGTCTCGACGAACACCACGTCGCCCAGTTGGTCGGCGGCGTGTTTCGAGATGCCGACAGTGGCGACGTCGCCCTCGAGGCGAACCCACTCGTGATCTTTGGTGAAGTGCATGGCGTGTTCCTTTTTCTCGTCATCCTCCGGCTCGACCGGGGGATCAGGCCTTGGGTTTGCGGCAATAGCGTTGGGCGACGAACGGCATGTCGATGACCTCGGCGGCGGCGGCCTTGCCGCGCACAATGACGTTCAGCTCGGTCCCCAGGGCGGCGTGCGACGGCGGCACATAGCCCATGGCGATGTTGCGACCCAGGGTCGGCGACGGCCCACCCGAGGTCACCGTGCCGATGAACTTGCCGTCCAGATCCGCGATCTCCGCGCCCTCGCGCGCCGGGGCGCCTTCCTTGACGCTCAGGCCCACGCGAACCCGCGACGGACCCTCGGCCAGCTCCTTCAGGATGCGTTCGGCGCCGTTGAAGTCGGCGGCCTCCTTGCGGGACTTCGACAGGGCGAAGGTCAGCGCCCCCTCGACCGGCGAGGTTGTCGGATCGATGTCATGCCCATGCAGCGGCAGCCCGGCCTCCAGACGCAGGCTGTCGCGCGCGCCCAGGCCGATCGGCTTGACCCGGGCGTCCTCCAGAATGGTGTTCCAGACCCGCTCGGCGTCGGCTGCCGGGACAGAAATCTCGTAGCCGTCCTCACCGGTATAGCCCGAGCGCGAGACGTAGCAGTCGATCCCGAACAGCATCAGGCGGGCGCAATCCATGAAGCCGAACTCGGCCAGTACCGGCTCATGCTTCACCATGACCTCGGCCGCCTCCGGCCCCTGGATAGCGATCAGGGCGCGGTCGTCGAGCACGGTCAGCGTCGCGTCGCCCGACAGATACTCGGCCCAGAAGGCGAAGTCCTCGTCCTTGTTGCCGGCGTTGACGACGACGAACAGGCCGTCGTGATCGGGCTTGCCCGCCATCAGGTCGTCGATGATCCCGCCGTCCTGGTTCAGCAGCAGGCTGTATTTCTGACGGCCTGTCTTCAGCACCTGATAGTCGCCGGGGACGAAGCGCTGGAACTGGGCGATGGCGTCGACGCCGGTGATCTTGCACTGGCCCATGTGCGATACGTCGAACAGGCCGGCGTGCTCGCGCGTCCAGCGGTGCTCGGCCAGGACGCCCTCGTACTGCACCGGCATGTCGTAGCCGCCGAACCCGACCATGCGGGCGCCGGCGGCATGGTGCGCGGCGTTCAGAACGGTGGTCTTCAGCGTATCGTCGGTCATGCGGGTCCAGACTTTCAGGGTCGCGTCTCGAGGCGGAAAGCTCCGCCGTCCTCGCGCCCCCGCTGTCTGTGAAGCCTGAGAGATTCCGGCGCCTGCCATCCCTGCTGGAATGCGAGGCGTCTTGCTCCGTCGGCGCACCCGCGAAGGGTGACTTTCCAGCGTCCGAATGTCCTCGCGGTCCGTTTGCCTGAGCGTTTCCGGGGCGGTTGCGCCTTCGGCTCCGGGTCGGTTTTCACGCCGCCCGATCTCTCCCGCGAGAGCGAGGTGACCAAGGCCCCGACTCCGGCGCGAAGTCAAGCGTGGGCTTGTGAACCAGCCGTTGTAATCCCGGCCGTAGCGAAGCGAAGAGCCGAGACGGGACGCTCCCATTAATCTTGCCCCGAAGAGCGCAGCTCATCCGGGGCCAGGCCGATCCACTATCCCTCGGCCCGGTTCAGCCAAGCGGCTGACCGCGCCACAAATTAATATACGAACCCGTCCCGGATCAGCGCTTCGCGCTGTCCGGGATGACAAGATGCCCACCTTGGAACGGGGATTTCGATGTCGAACATAAAACCTTACGCGCATCCCGAAACACCACCACGCCTGACCCAGAGCCCCGCTCGACCCTGTTCGCTAGCCCTGGTATCCCGCTGACGTACAATGCACGCCAGGTGCGCGGAGAGAGCGAGCAGACGGATTTCGTCCGTTTCGTCCGTTTCGTCAGGGTGTTTTTCGTCCGGACAGGCGGACGAAACGTCAGCCCGCGTAGGCGTCGACCTCGGCCAGAAGCTTCGCCTTCTCGGCTTCCGACAGGAACGACCCCTCGAAACTGTTCCGCGCCAGCTGCGTCACATGCTCGCGGCTTAGCCCCACGGCCTCCGCCAGCCTCGAATAGTTGGCGTTCACGTAACCGCCGAAATAGGCCGGATCGTCCGAGTTCAGCGTCACATGCAGGCCCCGGCGCAGCATCTCCGGCACAGGGTGATCCTTCAGGTCCTTCACGACACAGAGCTTCAGGTTCGACAGGGGACAGACCGTCAGCGTCATCTGTTCGGCGGCCAGCCGCTGGATCAGGCTCTCGTCCTCCATCGAGCGGTTGCCGTGGTCCATCCGGTCGATGTGCAGCAGGTCCAGCGCCTCGTGCACGTAGGCGGGCGGCCCCTCCTCTCCGGCATGGGCGCACAGCTTCAGCCCCAGTTCGCGCGCGGCAGCGAAGACCCGGACGAATTTCGACGGCGGATGCCCGATCTCGGACGAGTCCAGCCCGACCCCGATGAAATGATGCAGATACGGCCTGGCCATCTCCAGCGTCGCGAAGGCCTCCTCCTCCGACAGGTGCCGCAGGAAGCTCAGGATCAAACCCGAGGTGACGCCCAGTTCCGCCTTCGCCCGGTCCATCCCGGCAATCAGCCCCTCGACCACCACGCCGAACGCGACGCCCCGGTCGGTATGGGTCTGGGGATCGAAGAAGATTTCCGCGTACCGCACGTTATCCGCCGCCGCCCGCCGGAAATAGGCGAAGGCCAGATCCTCAAAATCCTTGCGCGTCAGCAGGACGTTCGCCCCGGCGTAATAGATGTCGAGGAAGTCCTGAAGGTTGGAGAAGTCATAGGCCGCCCGTACCGCCTCGACGCTGTCGAACGGGATCTGGACCCCGTTCCGCTGGGCCAGTTCGAACATCAGTTCGGGCTCGAGCGAGCCTTCGATGTGCAGGTGAAGTTCAGCCTTGGGCAGGCCGGCGATATAGGCGTCGAGGGACATGGGTCGCATCCGTTCTGGGTGCGCCAGTCTAACCTACATCCGGTCGGGGGTGTCGATTCCCAGCAGCCGCAGCGCCGTCTCCAGCTGACTCCGCGCCGCCCCGGCCAGGGCCAGTCGCGACGCGACCGTCTCCGGCTCCGACGCCGCCAGCACCGGGCAGGCCGCATAGAATTTGGAGAAGGACTGGGCCAGACGATAGGTGTGCTCGGCGATCAGGTGCGGTGCCCGCTTGTCGTAGGCATCGCCGACAGCCTGATCGAAGGCGTCCAGCGTCAGCACCAGATCCCGCTCTGCCGGCTCACGGACGAAGATCGGCCCGGCCAGGACGCCCTGCGCGTCGGCCTTGCGCAGCAGGGATTTAATCCGCACCGACTGGTAAAGCAGGTAGGGGCCAGTCTTGCCCTCGAAGCTCATGAAACGATCGAGATCAAAGACGTAGCTGGTCGTCCTGCTGTTCGACAGGTCGGCGAATTTGAGAGCCGCCACGGCGACCTTCGACGCGGTGTCCTCGAACTCCGCTTCCGACAGGTCGGCGCCCAGATCGGCCTCTTTCAGTCGTTCGCGCGCCTTGTCCCGGGCCTGGGTGATGAGGTCGTGCAGCTTCAGCACGCCGCCCGCCCGGGTCTTGAAGGGCTTGCCGTCCGACCCGTTCATCGTGCCGTTGGCCGCGTGCTCCAGCTGACCCGGCGTGGCGTAGCCGACCTTGTAGGCAGCCCGGAATACCTGCTCGAAGTGGTCGCCCTGCCGCTGGTCCACGCAGTACAGGACCAGGTCGAAGTCGAACTGCTGTCGCCGATCCAGGATCGTGGCCAGATCGGTCGTGCCATACATGGCCGAGCCTTCCGACGAGACCAGCAGAAGCGGCGGCAACTCGCGCTTCTCGCCCTCCTCGGCCACCCGGATGATCCAGGCGCCCTGATCGAACTCGGCCAGACCCCGCGCCTTGATGTCGTCGACCATGGCCGGGATCAGGGGATCAGCGTCCGACTCCCCGTTCCACAGGTCGAAGGTGACGCCCAAGGCTCCGAACTCGCGTTCCAGCGCCGTCTTCGACACCGCCACGAAATGCCGCCACAGGGCGCGATAGCCCGGACGACCACCCTGCAGCTCCGCCGTCGCCTTGCGAGCGCGGTCGCGATAGTCGGTGTCTTCCTTGGCCCGGGCCGCCGCTTGCGGATAGAGCCGCTCCAGGTCGTCCAGAGTCACCGGGCTGTGATCCGGGAATGGGCCCTCGCCCTCCGCCAGGAAGCCGTCGGCCTTGCCCTCGTCACCGACGGCCACGATCAGAAGCCCCATCTGGAAGCCCCAATCGCCGAAGTGGGCGTCGCCCCAGACCGTGTCGCCGCGGAACCGGAACAGTCGCTTCAGGCTTTCGCCGATGATCGAGGAGCGCAGGTGCCCGACGTGCATCGGCTTGGCCACGTTCGGCCCGGCGTAGTCGATGACGACCTTGCGCGGTTCGGCGACCTTCGACGCGCCGGCCAGCGCCGCGTCATCGGCCACGCCCTGCGCTCGATGCGCCAGCGCCTCGTCGGAGAGCTTCAGATTGATGAAACCCGGTCCCGCCACCTCGACGCCTGACAGGCGCGGATCAGCGGCCAGGCGTTCAGCGACACGGCCGGCCAGCTCGCGCGGATTGGCCTTCAACGCCTTGGCGGCGGCCAGAGCTCCGTTGGACTGGAAATCGGCCAGGTCGGGCCGGTCGGAAGCGGTGACGCGCGCAACGGACGCTTCCACGCCTTCGGCGGCGAAGGCGGCCGCAACCGCTTCGCCGAGGTCGGTTCTGAGATCGGTCATTCTGCGGGAGGGGTCGCCGCGGCCTGGCCGGCCGTCATGCGGAAACGGCTGCCGGTGCGGTTGAACTCGGCCATCTCGGGCGTGACGTCAAAGCCGATCAGGACCTCGAAATTGCCGCCGCTGGTCTCGGCGGTGGCGCGCGGGATGATGATCGACTGCTCTTCGGTCACCGAAGCCGTCGCGGCGCCTTCGAAGTTCACGGGAAGATCGAAGTATTCCTTGGCCAGCACGGCCTCATTCCGTTCCGTGACCGCGATCCAGTAGCGATAGGTGCGCTGGTCGCCGCCGGCCTGCGGACCACGGCCGAGGTTGAACAGGATGTCCATCTGAACGGAGATCGGCTCGTCCGACTGATAGGCGCAGCCGGCGCTGACGCCCTCGATCTCGCCGGTGTAGCCGACGTTGGCCGCGGCCGCGCGGCCGCCCTCCAGCTCCACGAACCGGGCGGCGTCATAGAGGATCTTCACGAACGGACACGGCCCGGCGTTGGGCACCGACCGCAGCGGCGCGATACGGGGCGGACGACGGCTCTCGCGGCTTTCTTCCTCGCTCTGGCCGCCGGCGCTGCGATCACGCTCACGCTGACCCTGGCCTTGACCCTGCATCTGGGCATGAGCGCCGGTAGAGGCGAAGACCGCCAGGGCGGCGAGGGCGACGGTCGCAAGACGCATTAGGAAATCCGGAAATCTGGCGCTGACGGAACGCGGTCAGGCTTCCCGCCTGATAGCGGCTAAAGCGAGGCGTCGCAAACCAATGAAGCCCGCCACGGTGGCGAGGCGCCGCCGGAACGACTAGGTTTGGCCCATGGACGCCTTCTCCCCCTCTCCCGCCTCCGGTCTTAGGCCCCTGACGGTGCGCATTGCCACGCCGCGCGGCTTCTGCGCCGGCGTCGACCGGGCCATCCAGATCGTCGAGCGCGCCATCGAGAAGTTCGGCGCGCCCGTCTACGTCCGCCACGAGATCGTCCACAACAAGCATGTGGTCGACCGGCTGAAGAGCCTGGGCGCCGTGTTCGTCAAGGACCTGGACGAATGCCCCGACGATCGACCGGTCGTCTTCTCCGCCCATGGCGTGCCGAAATCGGTGCCGGCCACAGCCCGGGCGCGCGAACTGATGTTCCTGGACGCCACCTGTCCGCTGGTCTCGAAAGTCCACGTCGAGGCGGAACGCCACCACGCCAATGGCCGGCACATCATCCTGATCGGCCACGCCGGCCACCCCGAGGTCGTCGGCACGCTGGGCCAACTGCCGCAGGGCGCCATCAGCCTTGTCGAGACGGTCGAGGATGCCGAGGCCTTCCAGCGTCCGGGCGGCCTGCCCCTGGCCTACGCCACCCAGACGACGCTCTCGCTGGACGACACCTCGGAAATCCTGCGCGTGCTCAAACGCCGCTTCCCGGAGCTCCCGGATCCGCACAAGGAAGACATCTGCTACGCCACCACCAACCGCCAGGAGGCCGTCAAGCAACTGGCCAACGGCTCGGACCTGGTGCTCGTTGTAGGATCGAAAAACTCTTCCAACTCGGTGCGGCTGGTTGAGGTCGCCCTGCGCGCTGGAGCCGGCAACGCTCAGTTGATCGACGACGCCTCGCAGATCGACTGGAGCTGGCTCGACGGCGTTACGACCGTCGGGGTGACGGCCGGCGCCTCTGCTCCCGAACCGCTGGTCCAGGCCGTGATCCAGGCGCTGCAGGCCCGGTTTGATGTCACCCTCGCCGACGATCCGGGCGAGCAGGAAACCGTGACCTTCAAACTGCCCAGAGCTCTGACAGTTTGAGGCTGGTGCGGGCGGCCGGGGTCGAACCGGCATGACCTAAGTCGACGGATTTTAAGTCCGTTGCGTCTACCAGTTTCGCCACGCCCGCAATCCGGTCACTCCGCCGGGCGTATAGCCCGGAAGTCAACGTCGGAATCCGCGACCAGCCAGACCAGAGCGGCCCAGGCGGCCACGTTCTGGCGCAGTTGCTCGGGATCGATCTTGTCCAGGGTGTCGTCAGCCGTGTGGTGCAGGTCGAAATAACGCAGGCCGTCCTGCTTCAGCCCGAACACGGGCACGCCCGCCTCGACGATCGGGCCGATGTCGGCACCCCCCTCGGTCTCGGGCACGTTCGAGCGCAGCACACCGATCGGGTAGAGCACCCGGTTGGCGGCGTCGGCGAAGGTGCCGGTCTGGGCCCCGACGGGCAGTTGCAGCGCATAGACGCGGTCCGCGCCGAAATCGCTCTCGCCGGTGAAGACGTGGTTGGCGATGTCTTCCGCCGACAGGCTGCGCAGATAGGCGCCGCCGCCGTTGCCGGTGTCGGTCGGCTGGGCCACCTCTTCCGAGCCGTACAGGATCACGCGCACGGTACGCGCGGTGCGGCCCTGTTCGGCGATGGCCTTGGCCGCCGCGATGGTGATGGCCCCGCCCGCGCCGTCGTCAATGGCGCCCGTGCCCAGGTCCCAGCTGTCCATATGCGAACCGAGGACAATGACCTCCTCAGGCCGCGACCGACCCGGCATGTCGCCGATGACGTTGTGTGACGTCGTCTCGTAGGTATGGGCGGTCGACGACAGATGGATCCGCACAGGATCGCCGTAGGACACCAGCCGGCTCAACTGGTCCGCGTCAGGTGCGCTGAGCGCGAAGCCCGGCAAGGGAACGACGCCGTTCACATAGCGGGTAGTGCCCGTGTGCGGCATGCGATGCTCGTCCGACCCGGCCGAACGCATGATGAAGGCCAGGGCGCCCTTCTGGGCCGCCACAGCGGGGCCAGCGCCCCGGATCCGGGTCAGGGGGCCGTAGCCGGCGCCCGACTGCATGGCGACCATCTGGCCGGCGTCAACATAGGCTATCTTCCCGGCGAGCGAGCCGTCCGGGACCGACTGCAGGTCTTCCAGCGAGGCGAAGCGCACGACTTCGGCCTCGATGCCGCCGACCGGGGTGCCGGGCGAGTGGCCCAGGGCGGCGACGACCAGTCGCTGCGGGTTGGCGCCGACGATCGAGGCGCTCTCCTGTCCCCGCTCCCAGCCGACCAAAGGGAAGGCCTGGATATGGACGTTCTTGAAGCCCAGTTCGCGCATATGATCGGCGGCCCATTCCGCCGCAGCAGTTTCGGAGGCCGAACCCGCCGGACGCGGTCCGAACCGGGTCGTAAGCTGGGTGACGTAATCCATGGCGACAGTGTCGGTCAGGGCGGCATCGCGGACGCTGATCGCGGCGCGGATCGTGGCTGCGTCCTGCGCCATGGCCGGGCCCGCGATCGCGGCCCCGAGACTGAGAACCGACACGGCGGCGAGCGCCGAACGACGAACGGAAACGAACATGCCGAAACTCCAGATCACGATTGGCCGGGACACTAGGGCCTGATCCCGGAAAGTGTGAGTGGTTTTACGATCGGATTCGGCCCCGGCGAAATCCCCTATGCGACTCCGGAAAAGAGAGTCGACAGAGTCGACAGAGTCGCGCCCTCCCCGGCCCGGAGCGGATCAGCCCTGTCAACGACCGCCCATGCAGATGGACATGGACGGCGTCCAGCGCAAGACGTTATAGGGAATAAATTCTTAGGCCGGGGAGCCCTAGCCGACCTGGGCCAGTTGCGGCTCCAGAACCACCTCGCGCCAGGCGTGGGGGGCGGCCAACAGGGCGCGGACCAGCAGGTTGTTGACCGCATGACCGGCCTTGTAGCCTTCGTACCGGCCCAGCAAGGGCGCACCCATGACATAGAGGTCGCCGATCGCGTCCAGCGCCTTGTGACGCACGAACTCGCGCTCCATGCGCAGGCCGCCGGGGTTCAGGATGTCGTCGCCGTCGATGACGACCGCGTTCTCCAGCGAACCGCCGCGCGCCAGACCGGCCTGACGCAGGGCCTCGACCTCATGGGCGAAGCCGAAGGTGCGTGCGGCCATGATCTCGTCGCGGAAGGTCTGTTCGTCGACGACGAAATCGATAACCTGGTTGCCGATCACGGGGTTGTCGAAATCGATCTCGAACCGCATCTCATAGCGGTCGCAGGGATAGAGGGCCGCATGCTTGTCGCCGTCCGTGACGTGGATCGGCTCAAGGATCTCGATGTAGCGGACCGGGGCCTCCTGGCGACGGAAGCCCGCGCGGTCAAGCAACTGGACGAACGGCAGGGCCGAACCGTCCAGGATCGGAAGTTCGGGCCCGTCGACCTCGACGATCACGTTGGACACGCCCAGGGCACAGAAGGCGGCCATGAGGTGTTCTATGGTCGATAGCTGAACCCCGGCCGCATTCTCGATCATGGTGTTCAGCCGCGCATCGACCACAACGTCGCCGGACACGACAATGCGATTGTCACGATCCGTGACATCCGTGCGGACGAAGACGATGCCCGTTCCGGTGGGCGCCGGACGAATGGCCAGGCGAACCCGCTGCCCGGTGTGCACACCCACGCCCGCACATATGGCGGGGGCGATCAGCGTCCGTTCGCGATGATCGGGGCGTGGCGGCAAGATTTAATCCACTGGACGCCCGGCGTGCGGAAGCACGCATGAGCGGAAGATCGATCCCTAACTGCAGTGCAGCAAGGCGAAAACCAAAGTCGGGTTTCGAATTGTTTCCGCCGCCTTAACCTTGACCGTAACGCAAGACGCCCCGGGTTTCCCCGGGGCGTCTTGCGTTCGTGCGCCGGATCAGTTGGCCAGACGACGCAGGAACGACGGGATTTCAAGATCATCCTCGGCGGCCGCGATTTCGGCTTCCGGCAGAGGCTGAGCCGTCTGACGCATCTGGGGCTGGCCGCGCGATGCGGTCGCCGCCGGAGCGTAGGCGGTCTGGGCGCGCGGCTTCTTGCCGAACAGGCTCCAGCCGGACTTGCGATGATCGCGGTCGTCGTAGACCGGTTCGTCGTAGTCGGCGGGCTGTGGGGCCGCGGGGGCGCGGTCCATGTACAGGTCGCCCTGGTCAGCCTGGGCGGTGGCGGCGGGCTGACGGCCCTGGTCGGATTCGAAGGCCTCGACCCACGGATCGACGATCGGCGTCAGGGTGCGCTCTTCAGCGACGTGAATGACGGGCTCAGGCGCACGCGCGACGGGCTCGGGCATCTGGAAGGTCGGGACGACGGGCGCGGGCTCAGGCGCACGATAGGTTTCGGCGCGGACCGGCTCGCGGCGGACAGGCTCGCGCGCACGGGGCGCCTCGGCGACCGGAGCCGCATGACGCGGATCATGGAAGACGGTCTGGCGCGTAGTGGCCGGCTCGATCTTGGCGGTGGCGACTTCGTCCATGCCGGTGGCCACGACCGAGACGCGGATCTTGCCGTCCAGGGCCGGATCGAAGGCTGCGCCGAAGATGATGTTGGCGTCACCGTCCACCTCAGCCGAGATGGCGTTGGCGGCCTCGTCGACTTCCAGCAGGGTCATGTCGAGACCGCCGGTGATGTTGACCAGCACGGCCTTGGCGCCCTTCAGCGACGTCTCGTCCAGCAGCGGGTTGGCGATGGCGTTCTGGGCGGCCAGCAGGGCGCGGTCGTCGCCGGAGGCCTCTCCGGTGCCCATCATCGCCTTGCCCATCTCGGACATCACGGCGCGCACATCGGCGAAGTCAAGGTTGATCAGGCCCGGCAGGATCATCAGGTCGGTGATCGAACGGACGCCCGAGTGCAGCACCTGGTCGGCCATGGCGAAGGCGTCGGCGAAGGTCGTCCGCTCATTGGCGACGCGGAACAGGTTCTGGTTCGGAATGACGATCAGGGTGTCGACGTAGCGCTGCAACTCCGCGATGCCCGCCTCGGCCAGACGCATGCGGTGACGGCCTTCGAAGGTGAAAGGCTTGGTCACAACGCCGACGGTCAGGATGCCGCGATCGCGGGCGCATTTGGCGATGATCGGCGCCGCACCGGTTCCGGTGCCGCCACCCATGCCTGCGGTGATGAAGATCATGTGCGCGCCCTCGAGGTGCGCATGGATCTCGTCGGCGGACTCCTCGGCGGCGTTCATGCCGACTTCGGGATGGGCGCCGGCGCCCAGGCCTTGCGTGATGGTCTCACCCAACTGGATGCGGCGGTCGGTCTTGGCGAATGACAGATGCTGGGCATCGGTGTTGGCGACGACGAACTCGACCCCTTCGAGGCCGGCGTCGATCATGTTGTTGACCGCGTTGCCGCCTGCGCCGCCGACGCCGAAGACGACGATCCGGGGCTTCAGTTCCGTGGCCGAGGGCCGCACCAGCGAGAGAGACATATCCAAACCGACCTTTTTTCCGACCCTGCCCCTTGAACGTCCAGCGCGAAGTCCCCGCAGATCCGCATTGGTTATGAGCGCGTTAAGGATCGCTCACCGTCGTTAAGGGAAGGTTACCGGATAGCGTGAGTCGGACGACTGGCCAGCCCTGTCCCCAAGCGTGACGGCAAAAATCTGGTTTTCGGCCAAAAGAAAGGGCGACCCGAGGGCCGCCCTTTCCGTTTTGGTTCTGACCGAACCCCTTACCAGGGGCGGTAGTTCAGGCTGAGAGAGAAGCGACGGCCGTAGGGATCGAAGTTCGAGTAGAGGGTCGAACCCAACCAACGGGCCTGTTCGGCGTCGAAGGCGTTGGTGACGGCAGCGCGAACCGTCAGATCGTCACGAACCTTGTAGCTGGCCGAGAAGTCGTGGCGGGTGAAGTTGCCCGAGTCCAGGTAGGCGGGATCACGCGAGTCGGCGTTGGCAACGAAGTTGCGCGGCAGGACGATGTTCTGGGCGGTCTGCCAGTCCACGGTCCAGCCGAGCGTCAGGGACTCGATCGGACGATAGTTCAGCTGCGAGGTCATACGAACCCGCGGGAAGAACAGGGCGCCTTCCGAAGCCGTGAAGTCGGCCGGATTGTCGATGTTGTTGAAGTTCTTCTGTTCGATCAGCCAGGAGCCGTTCAGGGCGTAGTTGAACACACCCCAGTTGTGGCCGAGCATTTCGTCGGTGTCGAAGCGGTAGTTGGCCGTGAAGTCCAGACCGCGAACGGTGCGCTTGGCGTAGTTGATCGAGCTCTGAATGAAGTCGACCAGCAGGAAGCGATCGTCACGCGGCGTGACAGGATCGTTCACGCCCGTGCGGGTCAGGGTGGCGCAGGCGTTGTTGTTCAGGGTCGGGCCGCTGACGCAGTTGTTGGCGGCCGTGCCTGCCGAAACGGCGGCGATCACGTTGTCGATCTGGATCTCGTAGTAGTCGAGGACGATCGACAGGTTCGGCGCGAAGTTGGGCGTCAGAACGGTCGAGAAGGTGAAGGACTCCGACTCTTCCGGCTTCAGCAGCGGGTTGCCGCCGTTGCGGCCGGCAACGCTCGAACCATAGTCAGGACGGTAGGCGTTCGTGGCCGTCGGATCGACGAAGTTGAACGTCAGTCCGAACTGCGCCGCCAGGGTGGCGCAGTTGGCGACGCGGTTGTTGCGGATTGTCGTGTCCGTGACCGCCTGGATGTTCGCCGTGGCGCAGGGATCGGTGAACAGCAGGAAGGTCTGGGTGAACGGTGCGTAGGCTTCGCCCAGGCTCGGAGCGCGAACCGAGGTGTTCAGGCTGGTCTTGAACGCCAGTTCTTCGGTCGGACGATAGACCAGGTTGACGCCATAGACGTCGCTCTTGCCGAAGTTCGAGAAGTCCGACGTACGGTACGAACCCGACAGCTCGGCATAGTCGCCCAGCCAGCTGTCGCGGAACAGCGGGACCGACAGTTCGCCGAAGAACTCGTTGACGTCGTACTCGGCGGCCAGGAAGTCAGCACCACCGTTCAGTTGGGCGTAGGTCGTGCCCAGCGAGGCCGAACGACCGCCGCCTTCCGTCGATTCCTTACGATATTCGGCGCCGAGGGCGATGCCGATCGGGCCGGCGCCCCAGAAGTCCCACAGCTGTGCAGCGACCGACGCCAGGGCGTCGTGCTGCTCGTTCTTCTGGTCGAACTGCAGGCCGGCGTGGACGTAGTTGAGGGCGGCTTCCGACTGGTTGCCCAGACCGAAGACGTTGATCGGCACGCACTGGGCGACGTCCGGCGAGGCGGAGGTCAGTGTTCCACCGACGTTCGGGTTGCGGTTCGTTACCGTGCCGCCGCCTGCGGTCAGAGCCTGCACGCGGCAGACGATCTGGCCGGACGAGTTACGCACCGCATCCATGGCGTAGGAGAAGCGGGCGATGTCGAGGCCGTTCTCTTCGTTGTGGTTGTCCGCGCGGCCATAGGTATAGCCGATATCCCAGTCCACGTTCTTGAAGATCGAGATGTCACCGGCATTGCCGTTCAGACCCAGGACGTAGCGCTGCAGCTGACGTTCGTTGTGCTGCGGGCGATCCACCAGCCAGGCGCTGTAGCGAGCGAACGGAGCAGCGGCGGTGCCGATGACGGGGCCGGGCGCGTTAGCGGTAGCGGGACCATAGATGGTGACCCGGTTGGCCAGGATCGCATCGCGCAGATTGGTCGGCAGGAAGGCGTTGTCGGTCTGCGTGATATAGGCCGAGGTGCTCAGGATCTGCTGCGAGTTGGTGCGCGGCGTGAGGTCGCCGATATAGATGTCGCCGAACGAATAGCCGGTCGCCAGGTCGGTCGTTTCATCGACGTACTTGGCTTCGGCGTACAGGTTGATGTCGGGCGTGATGGCGAAGTTGGCGCCGACCTGGAAGCGGGCGCTTTCCGACTGCGGCAGGGTGGAGTCAACGTTGAAGATGGTGTTCGGGTTTTCGCCGTCGCCGCCGACATTGACCGTGCGGTTGGTGCCGGTCAGGGCGACCCAGTCGCCGAAGTTGGCGGTACGGGCGGTCGTGCCTTCAAACACATAGGTCCGGCCCGGAGCCACGCTGAAGCAGGAGCCGGTCGTGAAGTTCGCGGTGCTGTTGCAGCTCGCGAGCGGAACGTTGTTCGGGTTGTTCAGAGCGCTCGGCTGGTAGTTGTTGGCCAGGGTGACCTGACCCCAGCGCAGCAGCTGCAGGCCGCGACGGTCGCGGTACAGTTCGGCGTCGCGGATGCCGTCGTAAGGCGTTGCGGCCGGATCGGCGTCGCGACCGACCAGACCCCAGCCTTCAGCCAGCCAGTCAATGTCCCCGGACAGAACTTCGTCCAGCTTCTCGTACTCGCCGAAGGCGTAGACGTTCAGACGGTCGTCGAAGAGATTCTTGCCGGCCAGCACCGAGATGCGCTGTGCATCCTGGCCGCCGTCGTTGATCTGGGCCCAGCGGCCGTCGATTTCGAGACCCTCGAAGTCCTTGCGCAGAACGAAGTTCAGCACGCCGGAGACGGCGTCGGCGCCGTAGACCGACGAGGCGCCGCCCGTGACGATCTCAACCGACTCGATCAGCAGGCGGGGAATGGTGTCGACGTCGACAGCCAGCGAGCCCTGCGGCGAACCGACGTGGCGACGACCGTCAACCAGGGTCAGGGTCCGGCCGGCGCCGAGCGAGCGCAGGTTCGGCAGCGACAGGCCGCCCGCGTTCAGCGAGCCGACGGTGTCGGACGGAACCTGCGAGTTGGACAGCGCCGGGATGGTGGCCAGGTAGTCGATGACCGTGTTCTGACCGGTGGTCAGCAGAGTCTCGCGGTTCACCTGGATCAGCGGGGTCGGGGCGGTGGTCGGATCGCGACGGATACGCGACCCGGTGACGATGACTTCCTCAACCTGGACGGATTCTTCGTCCTGCGCCGGCTGGGTCGACTGAGCGAACGCCGGGGCGGACAGCGTCAGAACGCCCGCGAGGATGGTGGTTCCGAAGAGATACTTGCGTGTGGATAGCATGGTGCTTGGCCCCAATGACTGAATGACGCGCGGCAGACTTCTGCGAGTCTGACCGTTCAGGGGCGTTGCTAGTCAGAGAATTGCGCCACGGCAACCATTGGGGCGCGACTGCGGCAATCGGAACTCGGATTTGTTACACTTCAGACACACCAAGGACACAGAAGGTTTGAAGCCCGAATCTTCTACAGGTTGTCGCGTAACCAGCCGGCTGCCCGGGCTACGAGATTTCCGCCCTGAACACGCGGGGCGTCGGCAGCCGTAATCTGGCGCGACATCAGCTTTCTGGCGGAAACAGCCTCGCGAGGACCATAGGCGGCGCGCAACAGGACGCCGGCCGCCGAGCAGAAGGCCGGGCCCGCCGCCGAGTCCGCCAGGTGAGGCGCCCGCTGGGGACGGCCGAGCCTGACAGGGCGGTCGAAAACGCGAATAGCGAGCTCCCGCACACCGTTCAACTGACTGGCTCCGCCCGCAAGCACGAGACCCGCGCCCGGTTCAAGGCCGACGCCGGCGTTCCTCAGGCGGTCGCGCAGCAGTTCGAGGGTCTCTTCAACACGCGGCGCGATCACCGTCTTCAGCATGGCCCGGGGCACGATGACCGGACCAGACCCGGCGTCCTCGCCGCGCGGCGGGGCTTCGAGCATCTCGCGGTCCTCGTTGGCGCTGGCCATGGCCGAGCCGTGCAGGGTCTTCAGTCGCTCGGCGCCGGCCCTGGACGTCGACAGGCCGCGCGCAATGTCGGCCGTGACATGATCGCCGCCGACATTCAGTGATTCGATGTGCAGCAAGGACCTGCCGCCCCACACGGCAGCAGAGGTCGAACCGCCGCCCATGTCGATGCAGACGCAGCCGAGATCCATCTCGTCCTCTTCCAGCGAGGCGAGCGAGGAGACCACCGGCGCGGCGGCGACGCCCTGCAGGTCGAGGTGCGCCAGTTCCAGACAGTGACTCAAGGACGCGAAGGCCCCCTCCGCCATCGATACGACCAGCAGGTCAAGGCCCAGCGAATGCCCGCGCATGGCGCGCGGGTCGTGGACTCCGCGTGCGCCGTCCACCGACCAGGCGATGGGCAGGACGTGGATCGGCCTCCGGTTAGGCAGGCGTATCTGGGCCAGGGCCATGCCAATGGCCCTGGCCAGGTCGGCGTCGCTGACCGGGTTGGCGCCGAGAGAGACGCGGGCCTGTACCCGATGGCTGGCCATCTGGCCGATGGCCGTGGTGACGATAACGCCGGAGACCGGAGCGCCCGCGGTGCGCTCGGCGCGTTCGACGGCGTGACCGATGGCCTGCGCGGCCTCGTCCATGTTGACGATCGCCCCGCCGCGCACACCCTTCGACTGGACGTGGCTGGCTCCGGCGACGCGGATGGTCCGGTCGGCGTGACGCACGCCGTCCGGCTTCATGATGAAGCAGGCAACCTTGGACTGGCCCAGATCGAGCGCAGCGACCACGGGCGCGCGCGCGGCCGCACGGCCGTCGTTTCTGGCCGCTTCTGTCGTCGGATCCGCCTTCTTGCCCGCCATGATGCCTGCCGCCCTACTCGAAACTGTGTGTTGTTAGACGCCGGCGCCCGGCCGGACCGCGACCTGGCCCTCGGTTCGGAGGTCGATGCGGGAAAAGCCCAGCTCCAGCAGCCGCTCGCGTTGGTCCAGGGCGTCAAGCTGGATCAGGGCCGCCTCCTGTTTGACGGCCGGCAGCTGAATGATGCCGCCGTCCTTCAGTCGCAGGTCCCAGCGGCGCTCGTCGACTCGCACCAAGGCGTCGATCCGGCTCATCAGCCGGGGACGTTGCGTCAGCAGAGGCAGGATGTCGCCCGCCGCCTTGTCCGCTCCGACGCCGACGACCAGGGGCAAGCCCGGATAGCGTCCGGCGTCCGCGCCCGGAATGGCGCGGCCCTCTCCGTCGATGACGAAGACGCGCCCGCCGGCCTGCCACACGGCCAGGCGGTCATGTTCCTTGACCTCGACGATCAAGGTATCGGGCAACAGTCGTACCACGCGCGCCTCCTTGACCCAGCCGACGGCCTGGATGCTGGCCTGCAGCGCACCGAGATCCAGCCTGGTGATCGGCTGGCCTGCCTCGACGTTCAGCGCGCGTTGGATCGCGGGGGTCGCCTCGGCCGAGGCGCCGGTGATGTGCACCCGACGGAGCTTCAACCCCATGCCGGTGGTGATCTGGTCCATGCCGTGGGTGACCGACTGGCCGATGCGCTCGGCTCGGGCGCCGGTGGCCAGCACCAGGGCCAGAACGCCGAATCCCGCGCAGATGGAAAGAATAACGGCGCGCGGAGTCAGATCCAGCTTGCCCAGCGCAGCCATCTTGCCGGGAACGCCGCCGGCATTGCGAGGCGCGCCTCCACGCGAGCGCCCGCCCTGCCCTTTCGGACCGCCGCTTCGCTTGGGCGCAGGCGCGACATTCGCGCGCCGACCGCCGCGAACTACCGCGGGCATGAGGCGTCCTCCACCATCCACCGGACCAGATCTTGATAACTCATCCCGACGTAGGCGGCCTGCTCCGGAACCAGAGAGGTCGGCGTCATGCCGGGCTGGGTATTGACCTCCAGAAGGACCAGTTCGTCCTTAACATCGTCATAACGGAAGTCGGTCCGCGACACGCCCCGACACCCCAGTGCGGCATGCGCCTGCTCGGATTCCCGAAGCGCGGCCTCGAAAACATTAGCGGGGAGATCGGCTGGAAGCTTGTGGACGGATCCGCCAGGCGCGTATTTGGCCTCGTAGTCGTAGAAGCCTTTCACCGGGGTGATGTCGGTGACGGTCAGCGCGCGCGGGCCGGTCGCCTCGCCGATCACGGCGACGGCCAGTTCCTTGCCCGGAATGTAGGGCTCGACCATCACCATCTCGCCATAGGTCCAGTCGTCGGCCCCGACCTCGGTCTGCGGGCCGTTGGCCCCCGCGAGCACCAGATAGACGCCGACCGACGACCCCTCGGCATTGGGCTTGATGATGTAAGGCGGCTCGATCACGTGGCGACGCGCCACCTCGCGCCGGTCGAACAGCCCGCCGCCCGGCACCTTGACCCCTGCCGCGCCCAGCACGGCCTTGGTCTTGTCCTTGTCCATCGTCAGGGCCGAGGCCAGGACGCCGGAGTGGCTGTAGGGGATCTGCAGCGTCTCGAGGATGCCCTGGACGCAGCCGTCCTCGCCCCATTCGCCATGCAGCGCATTCAGGACGACGTCGGGCTTCAGCTCGGCCAGCACCTGGGCCAGGTCGCGGCCGGCGTCGATGCGGGTGACGCGGGCCGCCTGCCCTTCCAGGGCCTTGGCGCACTGCTCGCCCGAGGACAGCGACACGTCCCGTTCGGAGGACAGTCCGCCCATCAGGACGGCGACGTGCAGCTCTGACAAGGGACGGTTCATCTGGGTTCTGGGAGCGTTCTGCGGTTACAGGGGTCGGCCGACCCTCTTGATCTCCCATTCGAGGTTTACGCCGAGTTTACTTTGAACGTCGGCGCGGACAGTTTCCCCCAATCCCTCGATGTCGGCGGCGGTCGCCTCACCCGGGTTGATCATGAAATTGGAGTGCAGCTCGCTGAACTTCGCGCCCCCACCGGTGACGGCGTGCAGCTTTCCGCGCCAGCCCGCCTCGTCGACCAATTTCCACGACGAATGGCCGGGCGGGTTCTTGAAGGTCGAGCCGCCGGTCTTTTCCCGGATCGGCTGGGTCTGTTCGCGGCGAGACGTGATCTCGGCGATGCGGGCGGCGACCGCCTCGGGCGCGTCCGGCGTGCCGCGATAGACCGCCTCGATCCAGATGATGTCGGCGGGCGCCTCGGAGTGGCGGTAGGTGTAGCCGAAGTCGGTCAGCGCGTAGTCGATCCGCTCTCCGGTCCGCGTCAGGCCCCAGGCGGAGACGAGGATGTCCTTCGTTTCCGAGCCATAGCAGCCGGCGTTCATGGTCAGGGCGCCGCCGACGGTCCCCGGTATTCCGGCATAGAACTCCAGACCGGCGAGCCCGGCCCTGGCCGAAGCCTTGGCGACCATGGCGTCCAGCGCGCCGGCGCCGGCCGTGATCGTGTCGCCCCCGGCGGTGATCCCGGCGAAGGGCCGACCGGCCAGACGAATGACCACGCCCTCGATCCCGCCGTCCCTGACGATGACGTTGGAGCCGACGCCGAGCACCATGACAGGCACGGCGGGGTCGATGGCCTTCAGGAATGCGGCCAGATCGTCGGCCTCAGCCGGGATGAACAGTGCATCCGCCGACCCGCCGACCCGGAACCAGGTGAACGGCCCAAGCGGTTCGTCTCGCAGGAGTTTGCCGCGCACGGAGGGGAGAGCGTCACGCCAGCTCATGCCAACGCTTCCAGTTGCGCCGGCAAAGCATAGGCCCAGGCGGTGATGTCGCCCGCGCCCAGCAGGACGACCACGTCCCCCGCCTTCGCTTCCTCGGCGATCACGCGTGGCAGGACGGCGGCGTTTTCCAGCGCCGATACGCGCAGGTGGCCGTAGCGGCGGATGCCGTCCACCAACGCCTGTTTGTCCACGCCCTCGATCGGGGCCTCGCCCGCGGCATAGACGTCGGCAACGATGACGCTGTCGGCGTCCGAGAAACTGGTCGAGAACTCGTCCATCAGGTCACGCAGCCGGGTGAACCGGTGCGGCTGGACCACGGCGATGACCCGCCCCTCCCCGACCTGACGCGCGGCCTTCAGCACGGCCGCGATCTCGACCGGATGGTGCCCGTAGTCGTCGACGATCCGCACGCCGCCCACCACGCCCGTTGTCGTGAACCGCCGCTTGACCCCCGCGAACGCCGCCAGACCTGACCGGATCGCGTCATCCGAGACGTCCAGCTCCCGCGCCACGGCGATGGCGGCCAGGGCATTGGCGACATTGTGCCAGCCGGCCATCGGCAGGTGCAGGCCGGTAATCCGCACCGGCTCCTCCAGCGCGGCCTGGCCACGTCCCTGGATCAGGACGTCGAACCGGCAGCCGTCCGGGCTCATCTGGCAGTTGTCGGCGCGGACCATGGCCTGGGGGTTCATGCCATAGGTCACGATCCGGCGGTTATCGATCTGGGCGACCAGCCGCTGGACCTCGGGGTGGTCGAGACAGACGGCAGCGAAGCCGTAGAAGGGGATGTTCTCGACGAAGTCGCAGAACGCCTTCCGCACCGCGTCGAAGTCGCCGTAGTGGTCCAGGTGCTCCGGGTCGATGTTGGTGACGATGGCCACCGTGGATTTCAGGCGGAGGAAGCTGCCGTCCGACTCGTCCGCCTCGACCACGATCCAGTCGCCGTCACCGACCTTGGCGTTGGTGCCATAGGCGTTGATGATCCCGCCGTTGACCACCGTCGGGTCCAGCCCGGCCGCGTCCAGCAGGGCCGCAACCATGGAGGTCGTCGTCGTCTTGCCGTGGGTGCCGCCCACCGCGATCGAGAACTGCAGCCGCATCAGCTCGGCCAGCATCTCGGCCCGGCGGACCAGGGGGATGCGACGCTCGCGCGCGGTCATCATCTCCGGATTGGTCGCCTTGACCGCCGTCGAATAGACGACTGCCGAGACGCCCTCGCCGACATGGGCGGCGTCATGGCCGATGAAAATCTTCGCGCCCAGGGCCGCCAGCCGCTCCGTGTTGGCCGAAGACCTGGCGTCCGAGCCCTGCACCGAATAGCCGATCTTGAGCATGATCTCGGCGATGCCGCTCATGCCGATCCCGCCGATGCCTACGAAATGCACAGGGCCGAGGTCGAAGGGTATGGGGCGAAGGCGAGCGATCATGGAAGCGTCATAGCCATGCCGATTTCGATTTGCACGAGCCTTGCCCCACTTCCGCTCTCGACGTGGGCGATCTCTGTCGGGATAAACGAACAACGACCAGAGACCAGACGGACCCGGACCATGCGCATCGCCGCCCTTGCCGCCGCCCTTGCCGCTACCCTGACGGCCGCCGGCCTTTCTCCGGCCCGTGCCCAGGACGCCCTCGATGCGACCGGCGAACTTCGCATTGCCGCTGTGGGCCAGACACGCGTCGTCATGGTGCAGGGCGTCAGCGCCGACCCCTTCGTCTGGGAATGGAGTTTCCTCGACGAGGAAGTGACCTCCGACGAGGGCATGATCGACGCGGTGGCGATGAGCGTCATGTATGACTGCGCCGCCCGCACCCGCCGCCCCCTGGTGCTTGAGGCCTATCGCGACGGGGCCTTCGTTTCCCAGAGCCCCGTCTATGAGGAGCCGGCGCCGGTCGCCCCGGGCACTCTGGTCGACGGCGCCCTCGAGGTCGTGTGCGAACCAGACGCCAACTCCGACGGCGCCGCCTTCCCGAACATGGCCGCGGCCCGCGCGGCGATGGACGTGCGAAAAGGCCCGGTGGTTACCCCACCTTAACCGTGATGATTCACGGTTCGGCCCTCAAGCTGTGTGGGGCCGTGTTTCGTGACCGATCTGAAGACCGACATCATCCACCGGGGCGACTGCATCGAAATCCTGCGGTCCCTGCCCGACAAGTCCGTCGACATGGTCTTCGCCGACCCGCCCTATAATCTGCAGCTGGGCGGCGACCTGCTGCGACCCGACAACTCCAAGGTCGATGCGGTCGATGACGACTGGGACAAGTTCGACAGCTTCGCCGCCTACGACGCCTTCTGCCGTGACTGGCTGAAGGAATGCCGCCGCGTCCTCAAGGACGAGGGCTCGATCTGGGTGATCGGCAGCTATCACAATGTCTTCCGCCTGGGCTCGGCGATCCAGGACCTCGGGTTCTGGGTGCTGAACGACATCATCTGGCGCAAGACCAACCCGATGCCAAACTTCAAGGGGACGCGTTTCACCAACGCCCACGAAACCCTGATCTGGGCCGCCAAGAGCCGTGAGCAGAAGCGCTATACCTTCAACTACGATGCGCTGAAGGCCTTCAACGAAGACACCCAGATGCGCTCGGACTGGACCTTTGCGCTCTGCACCGGCGAGGAGCGGATCAAGGGCGAGGACGGCAAGAAGGCGCATCCGACCCAGAAGCCCGAGGCCCTGTTGCACCGGGTGATCCTGGCCGCGACCCGGCCCGGCGACGTGATCCTGGACCCCTTCTTCGGCACGGGAACCACCGGCGCGGCCGCCAAGCGGCTGGGCCGTCACTACATCGGCATCGAACGCGATGCCGAATACGCCAAAGTCGCCGAGACGCGGATCAAGGCGGTCATCCCGGCCCGGCCGGAGGACCTCGTGGTCACGGGCTCCAAACGCGCCGAGGTCAAGGTTCCGTTCGGCGCCCTGGTCGAGGCCGGGCTGCTGTCGCCGGGCGATGTCCTCTACTGTCCAAAGGGCGAGCGCGAGGCTCGCGTCCGCGCTGACGGGTCTCTGGTGTCGGGCGCCATGACAGGCTCGATCCACAAGCTGGGGGCCCTGTTCGAGAATGCCCCGGCCTGCAACGGCTGGACCTATTGGCGCTTCCGCACCGATACGGGTCTGCGCTCCATCGACGCCCTGCGCGCCGAGGTCAGGGCTGGGATGCAATAGTCTCGACCAGGTCCTTCATCTGCTTGAGGCGGACCGCAGAAGTGTCGGGAAGCGAACCTTTGGTCCGCGCTAACGCGCCGCAATCATTGCTGAAATTCTCCGTTCCTCAGGGAACTGCGCCGTTGCGAAATCATTGATGTCTACGGCCCGGCTGAGCGGGTCGGAGCAAGCCATCATGAAGATCGCCCAGGTCACTCCGCTGTACGAAGCCGTCCC
The DNA here is from genome assembly GCF_049897365.1 of Brevundimonas sp. DC300-4. Classification (NCBI taxonomy): domain Bacteria; kingdom Pseudomonadati; phylum Pseudomonadota; class Alphaproteobacteria; order Caulobacterales; family Caulobacteraceae; genus Brevundimonas; species Brevundimonas sp. DC300-4. The sequence continues at coordinate 103,172 of NZ_JAFCWC010000007.1, read as the reverse complement.
TCCCAAGCTGTACGGAGGCACCGAACGGGTCGTCGCCCACCTGACAGACGCCCTGGTCGATCTGGGCCATGAGGTGACCCTGTTCGCATCGGCAGAGGCGCAGACCCGGGCCAGCCTGGTGCCTGTCCGGGACCAGGCGATCCGGCTGGATCCGGCGCCGCTCAAGTCGGATCTGGCCTCGCACATGAGCATGCTGGCGGAGGTCCTGCGCCGCGCTGACGACTTCGATGTCATCCACTTCCACACTGACATGATCCATTTCCCGTTCTTCGAGCGGATCGCGAACAAGACCCTGACCACCCTGCACGGACGGCTCGACATGAAGGACCTGCCGGAGGTCTATGAGCACTGGCCGCAGTTCGGTCTGGTCTCGATCTCGAACGATCAGCGGCGCCCCCTGGCCTTCGCCAACTGGAAGGCCACCGTTCACCACGGGATGCCGGCGGAGCAGTATGTCTTCTCGCCGAAGTCGAGGGGCTACCTCGCCTTCCTTGGTCGAATCTCGCCCGAGAAGCGTCCCGACCGGGCGATCGAGATCGCCACCAAGCTGGGCAAGCGGCTGAAGATGGCGGCCAAGGTCGATGCGGCGGATCGGGTCTACTACGAGACCAGGATCAAACCGATGATCGACGGCAACCCGTTGATCGAGTTCATCGGCGAGATCGGCGATCACCAGAAGTCGGAGTTCCTGGGCGGCGCCGAGGCCCTGCTGTTCCCGATCGACTGGCCCGAGCCCTTCGGCCTGGTGATGATCGAGGCGATGGCCTGTGGGACGCCGGTCGTCGCCTTCCGCTGCGGCTCGACCACCGAGGTCATCGAGGACGGCGCGACCGGTTTCCTGGTCGACACCCTGGAGCAGGCCGTGGCCGCCGCCGATCGCGCCCCCATGCTCGACCGCGAGGCCGTCAGGGCCTGTTTCGAGCTGCGGTTCTCGGCTGCGGCGATGGCCCGGCGCTATCTCGATGTCTACGGCGACCTGCTGGCGAAGAAGCCTTACGCCGAAGCGATCCTGGACGATGTGGTGGTTCCGCTGCACGAAGACCGGAGCTTTGCGGTTTCCGCCTGAACCTAACCTCGCCTCGGCCATTGTCCTTTCGCATTGGCACGCCAGGCTGGTGACAGGCGGGGGCGCCAGCGAGGTTCCATGGACGACGGCTATTCGGTTCAGCAGACGGCCGCAGAAAGCGCGGAGAGCGGCGGCCTGGATACTCTGCAGGCGCTGAAGGACGGCGACACCTTCCTGGTGGCGGACAACTGGGGAGACCTGAAGGGCGGGGCCGACGGCCTGTTCGACCGCGACACCCGGATCCTGTCACGGTTCGTGATGACCGTGGGGCTGGCGAGGCCATCGCGGCTGAGTTCGGGCGTGTCGCGGGACAACGTGTTCTTCACGGCCCACACGACCAACAGACCCCTGCCGCCAATGGGTGGTCGGTCGGCGCCGGCGGGGGTGCTGCATATCGAGCGGCGTCGGTTTGTATGGGACCGGCGGCTGTTCGAGCGGGTCCGGATGGTGAACCATGGGATCGAGGACGTCCTGTTACCGCTGGCTTTCGAGTTCGGCGCCGATTTCGCCGATATCTTCCAGGTGCGAGGCACCCTGCGCAAAAAGCGCGGGGCAGGCGAGGTTCCGACCACCGACGGACGTCGTGTCACCTTCCGCTATACCGGGCTCGACGCGGTGGTGCGGACGAGTTGCCTGGCGTTTTCCGAACCGCCCGCCCGACTGAACGGCTCGCGAGCCGAGTTCATGTTCAGCCTGCCGATGGGCAAGGAATTGGATCTCTATATCGAGTGCGGGCCCGAGATGTGCCTGACGCCGGACGCCCAGCGCTGGCGTGAGAACGCGGTGCAGGCGCGGCTGGCGATGCGGCGCCGGCGCCGTCGGGGAGCCTCGCTGAGGGGGCCACGAAGCCCGCGCTTCAACGCCTGGCTGGACCAGTCGCGATCCGACATCGCCCTGCTAACCACCGACCTGCCGACAGGGCCGTATCCCTATGCAGGGACGCCGTGGTTCTCGACGCCGTTCGGGCGTGACGGAATCATCTCGGCCTGGCAGATGCTGTGGCTCGATCCGTCGCTGGCCAAGGGGGTGCTGACCTATCTGGCTGCCCGACAGGCGACCGAGGTCTCACCCTTCCAGGACAGCCAGCCCGGCAAGATCATGCACGAGACCCGGGGCGGCGAGATGAGCGCGCTCGGGGAGGTGCCCTTCGGCCTCTATTACGGCGGGGTAGACACCACCTGTCTGTTCGTCGCCCTGGCCGGGGCCTGGTTCCGCCGGACCGGCGATCTGGAGACGATCCGGGCGCTGTGGCCCAATCTGGTCGCCGCGACGGAGTGGATGCGGGACTATGGCGACAGCAATGGCGACGGGCTGATCGACTACGCCAGGGCGGCCGAAACGGGCCTGTCAAACCAGGGCTGGAAAGATTCCGAGGACTCCATCTTCCATTCCGACGGCCGGTTCCCGAAGGGGCCGATCGCCCTTCTGGAGGTCCAAGGCTACGCCTTCGCGGCCTGGCGGGCGATGGCCGATCTGGGCGCACTGCTGGGCGACGCCCGGGCCCCGGCCTGGAACCAGCAGGCCGAGGAGGTTCGGCTGCTGGTCGAGGACCGGTTCTGGATGGAGGATGAACAGTTCTACGCCATCGCGTTGGACGGCGACGGGAACCCCTGCGAGGCCATCGGGTCGAACGCCGGCCATCTGATGTTCACCGGCCTGCCGTCTGCGGCGCGGGCCGCAGCGGTGACGAAGCGGCTGCTGGGCGCGGAGTTCCGCTCCGGCTGGGGCCTGCGGACGCTGGCGAAGGGGCAGGCCCGGTTCAATCCGATGAGCTATCACAACGGCTCAGTCTGGCCGCACGACACCTCGCTGGGGGTCGCCGGCATGGCCCGCTACGGCGAGAGGGACGCGGTCGGGATGATCCTGGGCGAGATCTATGCCGCCGCCAGCCATTTCCAGATGCGCCTGCCGGAGCTGTTCTGCGGCTTCGAGCGGGAGCCGGGCGAGGGACCGATCGCCTATCCGGTCGCCTGTCTGCCCCAGGCCTGGGCGGCAGGGTCGGTATTCCTGATGCTGCAGGCTTCGCTGGGGGTGTCGATTGACGCCCTGACGAAGACCGTGACCATAGACGCCCCCACACTGCCCGCCGGGATCGAGCGGCTGACCGTCAGCCGGCTCCAGGTCGGCGACGCCGTCCTCGACCTGGCCTTCGAGCGGCTGGGTGACCAGGTGGTGGTCATGCCGAGGAATCGCGTCGGCGAGGTCAGGATCGTGACGACACGGTAGGCCGCCCTCCGTGCAACCGGGGAAGGCGGCAGAGCCAGATCACCGATGGAGACGGCCGGGATTGCGCAAAGGTTTGTGGGCCTTAGCAGCGAGTCTTCCATCTGGACCCCGGCCTTCGCCGGGGTGCACGGAGGTGGGTTGCATTGCCAGAGCCCGTTCCAGCGCCTTGCGGAACACCGTCGGCAAGGCCGCCAGCGCCTCGGCTTCCGGCGTCCAGAGGAAGTCACCCTGCCCCGTCGCGACGCGTACGGCCAGCGTCAGGGAGAAGTGGGTGAAGACGTGTTCGACGGCGCCCGCGTCGGTCCAGTCGGCGGCGACCGGCGGGAGGGCATCCGGCGTGCCTTCGAGCCAGTCGCTGGTCGGGAGGCCGGCCATGCCGCCGAGCAGACCCTTGTCCGGGCGGCGGACGAGGGCGATGCGACCCCCGTCGTCGCGGAGGACCCAGGCGACGCCGCGCCGGTGCGGGCGGGCGGCCTTCTTCGTCCTGACCGGATAGCGTTCGGGCTCTCCGGTCGCGCGGCCAGCGCAGAACCCTGAGATCGGGCACATCAGGCAGAGTGGGGATTTCGGACGGCAGACGGTGGAGCCGAGGTCCATCAGGGCCTGGGCCCAATCCCCGTGTCTGGCTCCCGGGCGATCATCGGCGACGAGGGTCGCGGCCAGACGTTTCAGCTCTGGCCGGGCGGCGGGGACGGGCGTCTCGACGGCGAACAGGCGGGCGACGACGCGCTCGACGTTGCCGTCCACGACATTGGCCGACCGGTCGAAGGCGATCGCGGCGACGGCGGCGGCGGTATAGGCGCCGACCCCCGGCAACGCCAGAAGCGCGACCTCTGTGTCGGGGAAGACGCCGCCGTGATCGTTAGCCACGGCGCGGGCGCAGGCCAGCAGGTTGCGGGCGCGGGCGTAGTAGCCGAGCCCCGCCCAGGCGGCCATCAGGTCACTGTCGGGAGCGGCGGCGAGGTCTCCGACGGTCGGCCAGCGCGCGGTGAACCGCTCGAAATAGGGGGCGGCATGGGGGACGGTGGTCTGCTGCAGCATCACCTCGGACAGCCAGACGCGGTAGGGGTCGGTCCGTTCGGCCGCGCCCGGGGGGCTGCGCCACTGCAGGGTGCGCGCATGGGCGTCGTACCAGGCCAGCAGGGCGGCGCGCAGGGTGGCGATGTCGGCGGGAGGCATGGGTGATCCCATAGCCTCTCCCTCCCCGTTCGGGGAGGGTGGTCGGAGCGTAGCGGAGACCGGGTGGGGGCGGCCGCGCGATGCGGACACCGCTCTGAGTGGCTTGCCTTGCCGCCCCCACCCGGTCGCTGCGCGACCTGCACTCCCCCGAGGGGGAGGGAGAAGTCGGCGCGAATATCGGTTAGGGTGCGGTCATGGCGCGCGATCTGCCCACAGACGCTGAGACCCGCGAGATCCTGTCGCGGCGACGGACCCGGCCCATGCCGCGCCCGACGCCTCCGGCCGGTCGGGCCCTGGCGCCGCTGATCCGCGAACTGGACGAGAAGTTCGGGCGCGGCGCGGGGGCGCTGGAGCCGCGCTGGCGCGAGATCGTCGGCGACCAGCTCGCCCGCGTCACCCGGCCGCAGAAACTGACCAAGGGCCGGGCCGGAACCGGCGGGACGCTGGAGCTGCGCGTCGCGGGCCCGGCGGCACTGCTGGTCCAGCACCAGTCGGCCGACATCCTGGCGCGGGTGAACCTGTTCCTCGGTCCCGGCGCGGTGGACAAGCTGCGCATCGCCCAGGGGCCGGTGAAGCCCCTGCCCCAGATCGCCGCCTCGACGCGCGGCGCGCGGCGGCGGATCGATCCGCTGGATGCAGCGGCGGAGGCTGAACTGACGAAGTCGGTCGCAGCCGCACCGGACGGGCTGAAGGCGGCGCTGGCGAACCTGGGGCGGGCCGTGCTTTCGGATGAGGCCAAGGGGCGGCGGCGATAAGCGCATTTCGCGTGTCCGTCTCGCTGCGCTGCGCCTGGAATGACGAAAGGAAGAGGGATCCGTCAACGATGCGTCGTTTAGCCCGCCGCCTCCAGTCAGATTCCGAGGGCTGGCCCTTGACCTTTTTCCGCCGCACCTGTTCTCGACAACCATGGAATTCGCGCAGCCGTCGGGGAATCGCGCGATCATCCAGAGTCTGAGTTCTTAAGGAAGACGCCATGCGCGCCAGCGGCCCGTTCAAATACGCCTCCATGAGCCGCCGCGCGGCCGTGACAGGAACCGCCCTGGCGGCCATGGCCATGCTGGCCGCCTGCTCCGGTGCCCAGACCGGCGCCCCGGCTGAGGGCGACATGGCGCTGGGGGCCCCTGAAGGAGCCAAGGTCACCGTGGTCGAATACGCCTCGGTCACCTGCAGCCACTGCGCCGCCTGGCAGGCGCAGGTCTATCCGGAGTTCAAGACCAAATACGTCGACACCAACCAGGTCCGATATGTCTTCCGCGAATTCCCGACCGCGCCTGAATCCGTGGCCGTCGCCGGCTTCCTGATCGCGCGCTGCGCCGGGCCGGACAAATATTTCCCGGTGATCCACGAGATCATGGCCAGCCAGGCCGAGATCTTCGGCGGCGTGCCGCCCCGCTCCGTCCTGCTGCGCATCGCCAACGGCGCGGGCCTGTCGGAAGAGCAGTTCCAGGCCTGCGTCACCGACGCCGATGCGATCAAGGCCATGGACACCCGCATCAAGTCGGCGCTCGACGCCGGCGTGACCGGCACCCCCTATTTCATGGTCAATGGCGAACATGTCGCCGACAGCTCGCTGAGCGGGCTGTCGGAAAAGATCGACGCCGCCATAGCTGCGAGCTGATCCGATGATCCTGTTCCGCAACCTGTTCCTCGCCCTTTCCGCCCTGGCCCTCGCCTCGTGCGGGGGGTCGAAGGCGGTCGTCAACGGCGACATGGCCTTGGGCGCAGCCGAAGGCGCCAAGGTCACGGTTGTCGAGTACGCCTCGCCCACCTGCCCCCACTGCGCCCTGTGGCAGCAGAATACCTGGCCGGCATTCAAGGCCGCCTATGTCGACACCAACAAGGTCCGCTACGTCTTCCGAGAACTGCCGACGCCGCCGGCCGAGGTCGCCGCAGCCGGCTTCCTGCTGGCCCGCTGCGCCGGACCGGACAAGTATTTCGACGTCATCCACGCCATCATGGAGAGCCAGACGGAATGGCGCACGGGGACCAACCCGCGCGACAGCCTGATCCGAATCGCCGGCGGCGTGGGCATTGACGAGGCGGCGTTCACCCGTTGCGTGACCAATCCCGAGGGGATCGCCGCGCTCGAGGCCCGGGTGAAGGCCGCGACGGACGCCGGCGTGATCAACACGCCGACCTTCTTCGTGAATGGAAGACAGGTCTCGTCGCCCGGCGGCGAAGGCACGGTCATGGCCGACCTGGCGCCGGCCATCGAAGCCGAGTTGGCCAAATGATCCGTTCGCTGGTCCTGATGCTGGCGCTGGTCGCCACCCCGATGGCGGCGTCCGCCCAGGCTGCGGCCGCTCCGCCTGCGGTGACGAGCGCCGACCGGGTGCTGGGTCGCGCCGACGCGCCGGTGACGGTGATCGAATACGCCTCGTTCATCTGCTCGCACTGCGCCCACTGGCACACGACCGTCCTGCCGGGCTTCAAGGCGCGGTTCATCGACACCGGCCAGGTGCGGCTGGTGTTCCGCAACCTACCGACCGCACCGGCCCAGGTGGCGGCGCGCGCCGCCGGCATCGCCCGCTGCGCGGCTCCGGCCCGGTTCTACGCGGTGGCCTCGTCCTTCATGACCGGTCAGGCCGCGATCATCGACGGCGCGCCGCTGGCCGACTGGTACGCCGCAGGGGTCGCCGCCAGCGGCCGGACCCAGGCCGAGATCGACGCCTGCCTGGCCGATCCGGCGACGCTGAACGGCATCCGCGCCGAGATCGCGGGCGCCACGGCTGCCGGGGTCCAGGGCACGCCGAGCTTCTTCGTCAACGGCCGCGCCGTGTCGGACACCTCGCTGGACGGTCTGTCCGCTGCGATCCGGCCCCTGCTGCCCCGCAGCTGACGAAGGCATGCAGTTCCAGCGCCTCCGGCTCGTCGGCTTCAAGTCGTTCGTCGACCCGGCGGAGGTCTGGATCGAGCCGGGTCTGACGGGGATCGTGGGACCGAACGGCTGCGGCAAGTCTAACGTGCTGGAGAGCATGCGCTGGGTCATGGGCGCGAACTCGGCCAAGGCCATGCGCGGCACGGGCATGGACGACGTGATCTTCTCCGGGGCCTCGAACCGCCCGCCCCGGAACCACGCCGAAGTCCAGCTGACCATCGACAACGCCCAGCGGAAGGCGCCCCAGCCCTTCACCGACAGCGCCATCATCGAGGTGTCGCGCCGGATCGACCGGGGCCAGGGCTCGACCTATCGCATCAACGGCAAGGAGGTGCGGGCGCGGGACGTCCAGCTGCTGTTCGCCGATGCCTCGACGGGGGCGAACTCTCCGGCCTTGGTGCGTCAGGGGCAGATCAGCGAGCTGATCGCGGCCAAGCCGCAGAACCGACGGCGGATCCTCGAGGAGGCCGGCGGGGTGGCGGGCCTGCATACCCGACGGCACGAGGCGGAGCTGAGGCTCAAGGCGGCCGAGACCAATCTGGAGCGGCTGGACGACATCGGGCGCGAGCTTGAGACAGCTCTGACGCGGCTGAAGCGCGAGGCGCGGCAGGCGGAGAAGTACAAGAAGATCTCGGCCGAGATCAGGGCCCTGCAGGCGGCCCTGCTGTTCGTGCGCTGGAACGACGCGCGGCTGGCGGCGGAGGCGGCGGCGTCGGAACTGGCGGCGGCGGACCGGGCGGTCGCCGAGGCGACGGCGGCGGCGGCCAGGGCCCAGACGGCGGCCCTGTCGGCGCAGGAAAGCTTGAAGCCGGCGCGGGAAGAGGATGCGGTGGCGGCGGCCCTGCTGCACCGCGCCTCGCTGGAGCGCGACCGGCTGGACATGGCCGAGCAGTCGGCGCGGGCCGAGGTCGACCGTCTCACTGCCGAAGCGCAGCGGATCGCCAACGACACCGAACGCGAGATCGCCATGGCGGGCGACGCCGAGGGCGAACTGGCGCGGCTGGGGTCCGAGCTGGAGGTGCTGACAGCCGAGATCGCCGCGGCGCCCGGGCGCGGGCCGGAGCTGGAGCGGGCGCTGGAGGCGGCGGAAGAGGCCCGTCGCGCAGCCGATGCCGAGGTCGAACGGCTGGCGGGCTCGCTCGCGGCGGTCGAGGCGCGCGCGAATGCCGAGACGGCGCGGAAACGCGACGCCGAGGCGCGGGTGGCTCGGGCGGTCGCGGCCCTGGACGGCGCCAGGCGGGAGCGCGAGGCGCTGGGGCCGCTGGAGACGCCGGAACTGGCCGCCGCGCGCGAGGCGCTGGAGACGGCGACGGCCGCGCTGACCGGGGCGCGGGCGGGTGTGGAAGCCGCCGAGGCCGATCGGGCGGAACGCGCGCGGGCCGAGCAGGAGGCGCGGACGACGGCGCGGGCGGCCGAGGATCGGCTGGGGCGGTTGCAGACCGAGGCGCGGGGGCTGGCGTCGCTGCTGCTCTCGGGGCGGCGGGACCATCCGCCGGCGCTGGATCAGGTCGGGGCGGACAAGGGATATGAGGCCGCTCTGGCGGCGGCGCTGGGCGACGACCTGGACGCGGCGCTGGATGCGAAGGCGGCGGCCTATTGGGGCGGGGCGAACGTGCCAGCACCCGTCTGGCCGGCAGGAATCGAGCCGTTGGCCAATCATGTGAGGGCGCCCGAGGCGCTGGCGGCGCGGCTGGCCCTGTGCGGGGTCGCGGCGAAGGCTGAGGCCGCAGGGCTGGCAAAGTCGCTGCCGGTCGGGGCGCGACTGGTGACGCGGGAGGGCGACCTCTATCGTTGGGACGGGTTCGTCAGCCGGGCCGATGCGCCGAGACCGGCGGCCGTGCGGATGGCCCAGCGCACGCGGCTGGCCGAACTGGAAGCGGACATCGATGCTGGCAAGCCGGCGCTGGAGACGGCGCAGGCAGCTTTGAAGGCGGCCACCGAGGCCTTCCGGGCTTCGGAAGAGGCGGTCAAGGCGGCGCGGCTGCTGCCCTTCGCGGCCGACAAGGCCGTGACCACGGCGCGGGACGCGGTGCAGCGGCTGACCAATGAACAGGCCCGGCGCGAGGCGCGGGCGACGGCGCTGGACGAGACGCTGGAACGGCTGGCGGTCGAGCATGAGGCGGCGGAGGCGGCGCTGGCCGAGGCGCTGGCGACCGACGCGCCATCCGAGACGCTGTCGGGACTGAAGGCCGAGCTGGCGACGGCGCGCACGGCGGCGGATGCGGCGCGTGGCGCTGCGGCCGGGGCGCGGGCGGACCGGGATGCAGAAGCGCGGGACCGGGCCGGACGCGAGCAGCGGCTGGGCTCCCTGACGCGGGAGCGCGACAGCTGGGCGGCGCGGGCCAGGGATTCGACGGCGCGGATCATGGTGCTGGAGGGCGACACGGGCAAGACGGCCGCGTTGCTGTTGCAGGCCGAACGGGCGCCGGAAGCCTTGGCTGCACAGCGATCGAAGCTGAAGGACATGCTGACCTCAGCCGAGACGCGGCGGAAGACGGCGGCGGATAGGCTGGCGGTGGCCGAAGGCGAGGCCGGCGATGCGGACCGGGCCAGCCGCGCGGCTGATGCGACGGCGGCGAGCGCGCGCGAGGCCCGGGCCGGTCTGGCGGCGCGGTCGGAGGCGGCGGCCGAACGGCTGCTGGACGCCGCGAACAACGTCCGCGAGACGGCGCAGATGTCGCCGGAAGACCTGGGACAGAAATTGACCGACGACGCCATCGCCCGGCCGCCGGACGCGGCGGGGGCGGAGAGCCTGCTGTTCGGTCTCGAGCGCGAGCGGGAGATGCTCGGCGCGGTCAATCTCCTGGCCGAGGACGAGGCCGAGGAGTACGGCGAGCGGCTGCAGACCATGCGGCTGGAGCGGTCGGACCTGACCGGCGCCATTGCCAAACTGCGCGACGGCATTGACGAACTGAACGCCGAAGGGCGTGAGCGGCTGGTAGCGGCGTTCGACGTCATCAACGACAACTTCAAGAGCCTGTTCGAAGCGCTGTTCGGCGGCGGCCAGGCGGAGCTGAAACTGGTCGAGTCCGACGATCCGCTGGAGGCCGGACTGGAGATCTTCGCCTGTCCGCCCGGCAAGCGGCTGTCGGTCATGAGTTTGATGTCGGGCGGAGAGCAGGCCCTGACGGCGGCGGCGCTGATCTTTGCGGTCTTTCTGGCCAATCCGGCGCCGGTCTGCGTGCTGGACGAGGTGGATGCGCCGCTGGACGACGCCAACGTGGATCGCTTCTGCCGGATGCTGAACGAGATGCGGAACCGGACGGACACGCGGTTCATCGTCATCACCCACAATCCGGTGACCATGAGCCGGATGGATCGGCTGTACGGCGTGACCATGCCCGAGCGCGGGGTGTCGCAGCTGGTCAGCGTCGACCTGACCCAGGCCGAGACGCTGGTCGCGTGATCCAGGCCGCTGCGTCTCTCCCGCCCGAGGCGCATGCGCTGGTCCTGACCGGGGTCGGTCGATTCGTCGTGTTCGCGGACGCGGCCACGATCCGGCGGGAGCCGGACGGGGTGCGGATGCGGTCGCTGCAGGTCGTGGAGGAGGACTTCACGGTCGGGACGACACGGTATCTGGGTGGCTGGTCCTGGTGGCGGTTCGGCTGTGATGCCGGGACGGCGGACCGGCTGGACTTCGCCTCGGTGGCGGTCGGCGGAGCCGAGGGACCGAGCACGCCGGAAGGGCAGCCGGCCTATCCGGCGGCGCCGGGCGGGGATGCGGCAGAGTTGCTGGCAGTGGCCTGTGGGACTGTGGAGCAGAAGGTCGTGGCGACGACGGTGGAGGCTGCGGTGCGGATCGGGCGAGAGGCGATGGCGGAATAGCCTCCCTCTCCCGGCGGGAGAGGGCTTGAGCGTCTGAGAGCCGTCAGGCGATCAGACTTGCGCGAAAGGGTGAGGGTCGTGCCTCACCGGTCAGCACCCGACCCTCACCCTTTCGGCCAAGTCGCATCGCTTTGCTCTGCGGGCCTCAAGCCCTCTCCCACCGGGAGAGGGAAGTTGAGCCGATCCTGCGGCAGGGCCTCCGGGCACTGGTCCCGCATGAAGGCCAGCATCTTCTCCCTGATCTCGCAGCGCAGGTCGAAGGCCACCGGTGCCGAGCGCGCGCTGGCAAGGCAGCGGACCTGGGCGACACGGTCGGTGATGTCGGTGACCTGGAGGTTGACGATGTCGCCGTCCCACAGCGGCGACGCCTTGCAGATGCGTTCCAGCTCGGCGCGGAGGCGGTCCATCGGGGCCTCGTAGTCGACGTAGAGCATGGCCGTGCCGATCAGGCGTGACGTCTCTCGGGTCCAGTTCTGGAACGGCTTCTCGATGAAATAGCTGAGCGGCAGGATCATCCGCCGCCAGTCCCACAGCTTGATCACGACATAGGTGGAGGTGATTTCCTCGACCGTGCCCCACTCCCCTTCCACGATGACGGCGTCGTCGATGCGGATGGGCTGGGCGGTGGCGATCTGGATGCCGGCGATCAGGTTGGTCAGATAGGGCTGCAGCGCGAGGCCGGCGATGATGCCGACCACGCCGGCGGAGGCCAGCAGCGAGACGCCCCACTGACGCACGGCCCCGATGGTCATCAGGGCCAGGGCCACAGTGATCAGACCGATGAGGATGACAGCAGCGCGTTGCAGGATGCGCGTCTGGGTGACGTGCTTGCGTGCGACCAGGTTGTCCTCGGTCTGCATGTTGAACTGACGGAGATGGACGACGGCCCACATGTCGACGGCGCCGGCGACGATCCAGCCGAGGACGAGGATGGTCAGGAACAGGATGACGGCGCGGACGCTCTGGGACGGCTCCGGGTCCAGTGGCGAGACGGTGATCGAGAAGCCGATGGCGATCAGGATAATCAGGATGCGCAGTTTCTTGCGGACCCGTTCGAGCACCCCGCGCCAGTACAGGTCACGGTTCTTCACGACGCGACGAAGAATGGAGAAGACGATGCGGTGGATGATCCAGCCAGCGCCGACGAAGACGGTCACCACGATGGCGACCACGAGCCACTCCGGGAGCCAGTAGAACTGGCGCCACAGGGTGACGATCTGGCGGGTCAGGTTGGTGATTTCGGGGGGCATAGACGCAAACAGCGTGTCAACGGCGTCTTCTGTTCCCACCGGCGGCAGGGCCGCGCCGGTCATCCGGCCGTAGCCTCGGCGAGATCCGCGAGGCGTTGGGCCGCGTCGGGTATGGCCACGGAGCGGGCCGCGGCGCTCATGGAGGCAAGGCGCGCGGGGTCAGCGAGGACGCCCGCGACAGCGGCCGCCATGGCGGCGACGGTGACGTCGTCCTCGAGGATCACCTCGGCGGCGCCGACGTCGGTCAGCAGTTTGGCGTTGAGACGCTGGTGGTCGTCGGTGGCGATCGTCAGCGGGATCAGGATCGACGGCATGGCCGCGACGGCCAGCTCGGCGCAGGTCGAGGCGCCGGCACGGCCGACGACCAGGTGGGCGGCGGACAGGCGGGAGGCCATGTCGCGGAAGAAGGGGGCGACCTCGGCCTCGATGCCGGCATCGAGGTAGATCTGGCGCGAGGTCTCCAGGGTCTCGGGGCGGGACTGCTGCTGAACCTTGAGGCGGCGTTTGATCGCGTCCGGCAAGGTCGCCAGCGCGCGGGGGGTGGTCTCGGAAAGAAGGCGGGCACCCTGGCTGCCGCCCGTGACGAGGATGCGGATGGGACCGTCGCCCGGAGGCGCCCAGGTGCGGTCGAACAGGGCGCGGATGTCGGCGCGGACCGGGGCGCCGACGACCTGGGCGCGGGCCTTCACGGCCGGCGAGGCGCGCTCCAGCGTCGGGAAGGACGAGGCCACGGCGCGGACGTGGGGGGCGAGGGCGCGGTTGGTGCGGCCGAGGACGGCGTTCTGTTCGTGGATCAGGGTCGGGCGCTTCTGCAGGATAGCGGCGACCAGGGCGGGGGCGGACGGATAGCCGCCGAAGCCGACGACGACCTGGGCGTCCAGCCGGTTGAAGGCGGTCTGGGCCTGACCAATGCCGCGCACGATGGCGACGCCGGCCTTGATCAGGCCGATCGGACCGGAGCCGGTGGCGGCGTCGAGGGCGAGGCGCTCCTCGGCCGGGAAGGCCTGGGCGTACTGTTCGCCGCGATGGTCGGTGGCCAGGACAACGCGCCAGCCGCGCGCGGCCATCTCGCGGGCCAAGGCCTCGGCCGGGAACATGTGGCCGCCGGTTCCGCCGGCGGCGACGACGCAGAGCTTGGTCATGTCGATGGCTTAGCCGACGCGTTGGCGATCGTCATCCTCTCCCTCCCCCGAGTGGGAGGGAGAGGATTGCTACGGCATCAACAACCGACGCGGCCGCTGGAGGCTGGCCCCCGGCTCGTAGGCTCCAGGGCGTTTCCGCGTCAACGCCAGGGCGAAGCCCATGGTCAGGCCCATGGCCATCATGGACGAGCCGCCATAGCTGATGAAGGGAAGCGTCATCCCCTTGGTCGGGATCAGGTTCAGGTTCACCGCGACATTGATCGACGCCTGCAGGCCGATCAGCATGAACAGGCCGGCAGCCGCCGTCTGTTCGAATGGATCGTTCAGCTTCATCGCCCGGCCCATGCCGCGGAAGACGATGAAGGCGTAGAGGCCGATCATGACGAGGCTGAGGACCAGTCCGAACTCCTCGGCGCCGACGGAATAGATGAAGTCGGTGTGCAGGTCGGGGACGGAGCGTTTCATGACCCCCTCGCCCACGCCGCGCCCGACCAGGCCGCCGGCGCGGATGGCCTCGGAGGCGCGGTCGATCTGGTGGGTGTCCTCGACGCCGGGCGAGACGAACTTGGCGACGCGCGCCTGGACGTGGGGGAAGAGCAGATAGATGGCGGTCATGCCGGCGACGAACATCCCGCCGAGAACCGCGACCCAGCGCAGGGGTACGCCGGCCATGAAGAAGACGGCCATGAAGGTGGTGGTGATCAGAAGCGTCTGGCCGATGTCCGGCTGGATCAGCAGCAGGGCTACGGTCACAACGTAGAAGCCGAAGGCGATGGAGACGCCGGGAACGCCCTGCCCCTTCTGGCCTTCGGCGAACATCCAGGCGGCGAAGACGATCAGGCTGGGCTTGGCGAACTCGGAGGGCTGGAGGCTGAACGGGCCGAGGTTCACCCAGCGCGCCGCGCCCTTCACCGTGTCGCCGATGAAGGGCAGCATGGCCATGACGACAATGGCGCCGAGCAGGCCGAGGACCGCGATCCGTCGCACGCCTCGGGGCGACAGCAGCGACATGGTCAGCATCAGGCCGATGCCGCCGCTGGCCCAGACGATCATGCGCCAGGAATAGTGGAAGGGGTCGGTGATCGACTCATCGGCCAGGATGGCGGCCGGGGACGAGGCGAACGACAGCATGACGCCCAGGCCCATGAGGGCGAGCGCCGCGCCGAGCAGGCCGCGATCCACCGTCCAGAACCACTGGGCGATCGGGCTCTGGTCGTTGCGCGAAAACGGATGGGAATAGACGGCCTGGGTCATGGTTTCTCAACCATGAACGGAAGGGGTAGCTCCGAGGTTAAGAACGGCGGCCCGGAACGCTTCTCCGCGCGCCTCGAAGTCGGGGAACTGGTCGAAGCTGGCGCAGGCTGGGCTGAGGAGGACGACGGGGTCGCCGCCGGCTCTCGCGGCGTCCTCGGACGCGAGGGCGACAGCCGCGGCCATATCCCTGGCGATGACGTGGGGCGTGTCGCCGAGGGTCGATGCGAAATCCTTCGCCGCTTCGCCGATCAGATAGGCCTTGGCCACGCGCGGGAAGAGGTCGGCCAGTTCGGCGATGCCGCCATCCTTGGCTCGCCCGCCGGCGATCCAGAAGGAGCTCGGATAGGACATCAGGGCCTGACGGGCGGCGTCGGCGTTGGTAGCCTTGGAGTCGTTGACGAAGCGCACGGCACAGAGATGGCCGACCGTCTCCATCCGATGGGCGAGGCCGGGGAAGGTCATCAGGCCTTCGACGGCGGTGTCGTGCGACACGCCGATGGCGCGAGCGGCGGCATAGGCGAAGGCGGCGTTCTGGGCATTATGGCGGCCGGGCAGCGAGCGGGCGGGGGCGAGGTCGGCGATGGCGACGCCGTCGGCGACGAGCTTGCCGTTGGTCGCATCGACGATGATGAACCGGCCCGCGTCAAAGGCGGCGACCTGATCGGGCAGGCGGGCGGCGAGGTCGGCGACGGGGACTGCGCCGGTCGGGTCGATGAACTCGGGCGGAGTGCGGGTGGTGATGGTCGAGACCCGCAGGCGGCGGTCGTTGAGGGCGTTGACGGTCTTCCAGCCCCAGTCGTCGTCGACGCCGATCAGGGCGACTTTGTCGGACGACATGACCTGGAACAGCCGGGTCTTGGCCGCGACATAGCCCTCCATACCGCCGTGGCGGTCGAGGTGGTCGGGGCTGATGTTGGTCAGGATGGCGACGTCGGGGGCGAAGGAAGTGGTCAGGTCGAGCTGGTAGCTGGAGACCTCGATGACATAGGCCTGGACCTCGGCGGGAGGCGGCAGGGCCAGGACGCCGATGCCGATATTGCCGCCGACGGCGATCTTCATGCCTGCCTGCTTGAGCACCCAGCCGATCAGGGCGGTGGTGGTGGACTTGCCGTTGGTGCCGGTGATGGCGATCACCTTCGGCCGCAGGGAGGCCGGGGTGGCGGCGAGCGCGCGGGCGAACAGTTCGATGTCGCCGATGACGGGGATGCCGGCGGCTTTCGCCTTGTCGACGGTCCAGTGAGGCTTCGGGTGGGTCAGGGGCGCGCCGGGCGACAGGACGAGGGCCGCGAAGTCTGACCAGTCCGCAGCAGTCAGGTCCTCGACCTCGAACCCTTCGGCCTCGGCCTGCATGCGGCCGGAGACGCCGTCGTCCCACAGGATGGGCTCTGCGCCGCCGGCCTTGAGGGCGCGGGCGGCGGTGATGCCCGAGCGGCCGAGGCCGAACACCGCGACGCGACGGCCTTCGAAGCCGGGAACCGGGGTCATGCTTCCCTCTCCCGGTGGGAGAGGGCTTGAGCGCCCGAGAGCCGCAGGCGATCGGACTTGCGCGAAAGGGTGAGGGTTCGACCTCGCCTCATTCGCACCATCCGCCCCTCACCCTTTCGGCTTGCGGAGCGCTGCGCTCTCCGAGCCTCAAGCCCTCTCCAAACGGGAGAGGGAGCAGCAATGCGCGCCCTCACCGGAGTTTCAGCGTGCTGAGCCCCACCAGCGCCAGCATGGCGGCGACGATCCAGAAGCGGATGACGACGGTCGATTCCGGCCAGCCCATCTTCTCGAAATGGTGGTGGATCGGGGCCATAAGGAAGATCCGCTTCTTGGTAGCCTTGAAATAGGCGACCTGGATCATGACCGAGGCGGCCTCGATGACGAACAGGCCGCCGACGATGCCCAGGACCAGCTCGTGCTTGGTGGCGACGGCGATCGAGCCGAGCGCGCCGCCCAGGGCCAGGGACCCCGTGTCGCCCATGAAGATCTTGGCCGGCGGGGCGTTGTACCAGAGGAAGCCCACGCCGCCGCCGATGATGGCGGCGCAGAAGATGGCCAGCTCGCCCGAGCCCGGCACGTGGTGGACGCCCAGATACTCCGAGAAGATGAAGTTGCCGACGAGGTAGGAGATGATCCCGAAGGCCGCCGCCGACATCATCACCGGCACGATCGCGAGGCCGTCGAGGCCGTCGGTCAGGTTCACCGCATTGGAGAAGCCGACCATCGTGAAAGCGGCGAAGGCGACGTAGAACCAGCCGACGTTGAGCAGCACGTCCTTGAAGAATGGGAAGGCGATCGAGGTCTCGAGACCCGGCGAGGTGGGCGAGCGCCACATCCACAGGACGACGCAGACGCCCGCGATCACCGAGACGACGACCTGGGCCAGCAGCTTCTGTTTCGAGGTCAGGCCGGCCGAGGTCTGTTTCGTCACCTTGGCGTAGTCGTCGACGAAGCCCAGCACGCCGAAGGCCGCCGTCACGCCGGAGACGATCCAGATATAGGGGTTGGTCAGGTCGCCCCACAGGAAGACGGCGATGGCGATGCCCGCAAGGATCATCAGTCCGCCCATCGTGGGCGTGCCGACCTTGGAAAGGTGCGAAACCGGCCCGTCGGCGCGGATCGGCTGACCCTTGCCCTGTTTGACCCGCATGAAGGAGATGAACCGGCTGCCCATCGCCACCGCGACGATCATGGCCGTGGCCATGGCCAGGGCGACGCGCACGGTCTGGTACTGAACCAGGTTCAGCAGCGGATACTCGTTCGCGACGTCGGCGTAGTAGAGATAAAGCAGATAGAACATTGTTTTTGGCCCCTGTCGGGTCGCGCGCGGCGCTACCCTACTGGAGGGGCGCCTCCCCTGTGGATGTGTCTAGCCGCGCCAGCGCCGCCGCGACAAGCGACGCTTTCGACCCGTTCGAGCCTTTGACCATGACGATGTCGGTCGGCCCGACCAGATCGGCGGCCTGGGCCGCGAGATCGGCGGCGCTTTCGGCCCACACGCCGCGACGGGCGGGCGGCAGGGCGTCATAGAGGTGGCGCATCTCCGACCCTGCGGCATGGACGATATCGAGGCCCGCCTGATCGATCGGGGCGGCAAGGCCGGCGTGAAGCGCTTCGGACTGGTCGCCGAGTTCCAGCATGTCGGTCAGGACCACGATGCGACGGCCGCCCTGCGCTATGGGCTTGGCGCCCAGCGAGCGGAAACCGGCCGTCATCGACAGCGGATTGGCGTTGTAGCTCTCGTCGATCAGGGTGAAGCCGCCGCCGGGGATGCGGACTGTGCGGGTCTCGCCCCGGCCCTTCAGCGGTTCGAAATCAGCCAGGGCGGCGAGCGCCGTCTCGACCGGCACATCAAGCGCGTCGAGCATCAGGATGACCGCCAGGCTGTTGAGGCCCCAGTGGAAGCCCGACTGTTTCAGCGGGAAGACGTGGCTGCGGCCGTAGATTTCGGCGGTGACGACGGCGCCGAGGGGATTGGGGGTGAAGTCGATCAGGCGGGCGTCGTGGGCGGGCTCGGAGCCGAACGCAGCCACCCGGGCGCCGACATGCAGCGCCGCCTGACGCAGCATCGGCTCCCAGACGTTGTCACCGTTGATGACCGCCAGACCGCCTGGGCCTAGGCCCTGGAAGATGGCGGCCTTTTCGCGGGCAACCCCGGCTTCGCCGTCGGCGAAGGCCTCGATGTGGACCGGGCCGACGGTGGTGACGCAAGCGGCATGCGGCTGGACCATTCGGGCCAGGGGCGCGATCTCGCCGGGCGCGTTCATGCCCATCTCGAACACGGCGCGTTCGACCGAGGGGTGCATGCGGGCGAGCGTCAGGGGCACGCCGATGTGGTTATTGTAGCTCTTGATCGAGGCGTGGGCCGGACCAGCCAGATCGAGGCCGGCCTTGATCGCCTGGGTCACGCTGGTCTTGCCGACGCTGCCGGTGACGGCGCCGCGACGGACATGAGGAGCGCGGTCGCGGGCGGCGGCGCCCAGGGCCTCGAGCGCGTGCAGAGTGTCGGGTACGACGATGCAGGGACCGCCATCGACCGGGTGTTCGACGAGCGCGCCCGAGGCTCCGGCGGCGAAGGCCGAGGCGGCGAAGGCGTGGCCGTCGCGTGCGCCCTTCAGCGCGAGGAACAGCTCGCCCTGCCCGATCTCGCGGCTGTTATAGGTCAGGCCGTTGGCGGCGAAATCTCCGCCTTCGAGCCGCCCGCCGGTGGCCGTTGCGATGTCGGTCGCCGTCCAGAGAGGCGGGATCGTGTCAGGGTGAGAACTCATTCGCAGGTAGGCGCCAACAAGAGTTTTTCTTTCCGCTCATCCCTGCGAAAGCGGGGACCCAGTCCTTTGGGCGATGACTGACACCGAGACCGCACCACCGTAAAGCCCAAACACCGCGCCACACTTAAGAACTGGGACCCCGCTTTCGCGGGGATGAGCGGAACTAGGTGTGTTTCAGGGCCTCGGCGAGTTCGGTGGCGTCGTCGAAGGGATGAGTCGTCCCGCCCACGATCTGACCCTGTTCATGCCCTTTTCCGGCGACGACGACCACATCTCCGTCGCCCATCATGGCCGTGGCCTCGCGGATGGCGGCGCGGCGGTCGCCGATCTCCATTGCGTCAGGGCAACCCGCGCGGACCTCGGCCCGGATGACGGCGGGGTCCTCGGACCGGGGATTGTCGTCGGTGACGATGGCGACGTCGGCGAGGCGACCGGCGATCTCGCCCATCAGGGGACGCTTGCCCTTATCGCGGTCGCCCCCGGCGCCGAAGACGACGATCAGGCGGCCGGTCGCGTGGGGACGAAGCGCCTTGAGCACGGTCTCGAGTCCGTCGGGCGTGTGGGCGTAGTCGACGTAGGCCTCGCCCCCTCTCACGCTAGCCGGCCCGCCCGAGACGCGCTGCAGCCGGCCAGCCGCGCCGGTGATCTTTTCAAGGGCGTGCAACACTCTAGCGGCATCCTCGCCGGCGGCGATGCACAGGCCAGCCGCGACCAGGGCGTTGGAGGCCTGGAAGGCGCCGGCCAGCGGCAGCAGGACGTCGTGGCGGTCGCCGCGCACGTCGAGGATCAGGCGCTGGCCCTCTGGCACGGCGCGACGTTCGATCAGCGACAGGTCCCTGCCCCGCTCGCCGACACCCATGACACCGAGGCCGGACATGATCGAGGCGGCGGCGAAGGCGTTGTAGGCATCGGAATCGGCGTTCAGGACGGCAGTGCGGCCGCGCGGCAGCAGGGTCTCGAACAGGCGCATCTTGGCGGCGCGATAGGCCTCCATGTCGCCGTGATAGTCGAGGTGGTCCTGGGTCAGGTTGGTGAAGGCGGCGGCGTTCAGCGTCACGCCGTCGAGGCGGCGCTGGTCGATGCCGTGGGACGAGGCTTCGAGCGCCAGGTGGGTCACGCCGCCCTCGGCCAGGGTGGCCAGAAGGCGGGCGGCGTCGCCGGCGTCCGGGCTGGTCAGGCCGGGCGGGGTCAGGATCTCGGTGGTCGCACCGACCTGGGCGACGACGCCCAGGGTGCCCATGCTGGCAGCCTTGATGCCAAGGGCGGCCCAGATCTGACGGCAGAAGGCGGCGACCGAGGTCTTGCCGTTGGTGCCGGTGACAGCGACGCAGGTGGCGGGTTGAGCGCCATAGAAGCCGCGTGCCGCGAGCGCATAGGCGCGGCGGACGTCACCGGAACGGACCAGCAGGGGCGCCATGCCCTCCGGCGTGTCCTGGGGTGCGAGGACGGCGGCCGCGCCTTGCGACAGGGCTTGGGGGATGAAGGCGCGGCCGTCGGCGGCGCTGCCCGGCAAGGCCACGAACAGGGAGCCGGGCGCTACCTTGCGGCTATCGGCCGTCACGCCCGTGATCATCGGGTCGGTCGCGACGTCGCGGCGCAACAGGTCGGAGAGGCGAACGGCGCTCATCGAGCAACCTCGGCCGCGACGGGCGGATCGATGCGGCGCTGGAGGCCGAGGAAGCCGGCGATGCGGTCTGCCACCCGACCGACGACGGGGGCGGCAATAGCCCCGCCAAGGCGCGACCCCTGGCTGGGCTCGTCGATCAGGACGAAGATGACGTAGCGCTGCGCATCCTCCGGGCCGTCGGCCGGGAAGACGGCGGCGAACGAGCCGACGCCGTGGCTGGCGTCATAGCGGCCGTTGACCAGCTTGTTGGCCGAGCCGGTCTTGCCGCCGACGCGCAGCCCCGTCGCGTCGGCCTGACCGCCCGAACCGCGCAGGACGTTGGCGCGCATCAACTGACGGATGGCGGCGGAGGTCTCGACGCTGACCACGCGATGGCCTTCCGAACCCGCGCCGCCGCGGCGCAGCGATAGCGGACGATAAATCCCGCCATTGACCAGGGCGACCGTAGCCGCCGTCATCTGCAGCGGGGTGATCATGATGCCGTAGCCGAACGACATGGAGGCGCGGGTCGTATCGCTCCAGTCCTGCGGACGGCGTGGACGGGCGCTCTCGCGCAGCTCGATCGGGGCAGCGTCGAGCAGGCCCAGTTTGGTGAAATAGGAGCGCATCGTGTCGGCGCCCATTTCGACGGCCAGGCGCGAGGTGCCGATGTTGGAGGAGTGCAGATAGACCTCCTCCAGCGACAGGATCTTGTTGGTCGCGTGGAAGTCCGAGATGCGGCGGTTGCCGATCATATAGGCCTGGGACGCGTCGATCATGGTGTCGAGATCGGCCAGGCCTGTGTCGATGGCGGTGGCGACGGTGAAGGTCTTGAACACCGATCCCATCTCGTAGTGGGCCGAGGTGACGCGGTTCAGGGCGGCGTCGTCGGAGGCCTGGCCCCGGCGGTTGGCGTCGTAGGTCGGCCAGCTGGCCATGCCGAGGATCTCGCCGGTCCGGGCGTCGGCGACGACCCCGACCGCGCCCTTGGCGCAGGCTTCCTCAGCGGTGGCCGCCAGCTCGTTCTCGAGCACGCCCTGAACGCGAAGGTCGATGGACAGGGCGAAATCCGCGCCCGCCACGCCCGCCTGGCGGATGGCATCATTGAAGGCCAGTTCGGCGCCGGAGACGCCCTGACCGCCGGTATCGGCGGCGCCGATCAGGTGAGCGGCGGAGCTGTTCAATGGATAGACGCGGCGATCCTCGGGCTCGAACGAGAGACCTCCCAGGGCCAGGGCATGCACCGCCTGGCGCTCGGCCGGGGTCAGGCCGGGCTGGGCGATCAGGCGACGGTCGCCGGCCAGGACGCGGCGCAGGCGGGTCGCCGAGATCCCCGGCAGGGCGCGGCGGATCTGGCGGAAGGCGGCGTCCTTGTCCCAGACCTCGGACGGATCGATGTAGAGGCCGTAGTGGGTGATGTTGGTGGCTAGCAGGGCCCCGTTGCGGTCGGTCAGGTCCGCACGCTGCAGGGCGCCCGCGACGTGGGCGGCGCCGGACCCGCCCCTGGGCGCCAGCAAGGCCGCGCGGGCAGCGCCCAGTGCCAGCAGACTGAACACCGCGACGAAGACCATGCGGATCAGGAAGATGCGGACGCGGGTGTCCTCCTCTGGCCGGGCGTCGGCGCGCGCGCGTTCGAAGGCGTGTTCGATAAACCAGACCGCCTCGCCCATCCAGCGCAGCCAGGGCGAGACGGTCGAGGTCAGAGGGCGGCTGGCGCCGGGAGCCGGACGGTAGGCGCGGGGATCCTGAACCGTCATCGGCCAGCCTCCGCGACGGTGGCGGCGTCAGCGGGGGGGGCCGGCGCGTCCCCGGCGGGTCCGGCGACGGCCGGAGCGGGAGCGGCCGGTACGGGCGCGACGACCGGGACGTGGACCGGCTTCAGGGTTGGCAGGGCATTCTCTTCGACCTGCCGCTCGGCCTTGACCGGAGCCAGGGCGGCGCCGCGTGACAGGGTCTCCAGACGGCCAGGCTGTTCCAGCCGCGCAGCCTCGGCGCGGAGAAGGCGGACACGCTGGGAGTTCTCGGCGATCTGGCGTTCCAGCTGGCCAATGGCGGCGCTTTCGCGGGCGGCGGCGGCCTTGGCGACATAGACCGAGAAGACCATGGCGGCGACGCACATGACGCCGACGATCTCGATCCAGCGGATGCCGCGGATCTTCCAGTCGAACAGGCGCTGGACTGGATTGCGGTTCATGCAGCCGCCTTCCAGGCCGGAGCCTCGGTCCGGACGGCGGCGCGCAGCTTGGCCGAGCGCGAGCGCGGATTGGCGGCCAGTTCGGCCTGGCCCGCCTCGCGCGCGCCTTTGAACTGGAGCGTGAAGCTGGGCTTGCGGGTCTCGATGGCGACCGGGGCGTGACGCGATCCGCCGGGCGCATTGCCGCTGCGCTCGGTCAGGAAGGCCTTCACGATCCGGTCTTCCAGCGAATGGAAGGTCACGACGGCCAGACGCCCGCCCGGCGACAGGGTGCGTTCGGCGGCCTCCAGCCCCTTGATCAGCTCGCCCAGCTCATCGTTGACGGCGATGCGCAGGGCCTGGAAGGTGCGGGTCGCCGGATGGGTCGGGGCGCCGCGACGGCCGCCCAGCGCCTTCTCGACGACGTCGGCGAGATCAAGAGTGCGGGCGAAGGGCACGGTCACACGGCGGCGCAGGATGGCGGTGGCGATACGGCCGGACTGACGCTCGTCGCCATATTGTTTGAGGATGTGGGCCAGGGGGCCGTGGTCCCAGCCGTTGACGATGTCGGCGGCGCTCTCGCCCTCGCTCGACATCCGCATGTCCAGCGGGCCGTCACGCATGAAGGAAAAGCCGCGCTCGGCCTCGTCCAGCTGCATCGAGGAGACGCCGATGTCGAAGACGGCCCCATCGAGCTTCGTCTCACCGGTTTCAGCAAAGGCGTCGGCGAGGCCCGAGAAGGCAGAGCGGATCAGCTGGAATTTGCCGGGGAAGTCGTTGGCGACGGCGTCGGCGTGACGCTGGACCGTCGGGTCGCGGTCCAGAGCGATGACCCGGGCGCCGGTGGCGAGGATCGCGCGGGTGTAGCCGCCGGCGCCGAAGGTCGCATCGATGATCACATCGCCCGACTTCGGGGCCAGGGCCTCGATGACTTCATCCAGCAGGACGGGGGCGTGCGGGCCGGTCACGTGTCGTTGCCCGGCATGCGGCGGCGAGCGACCTCGCCACGTTCGCGCATGGCCTTCCTCGCCAGCTCGCGGCGCTCGTCCTTGCGGGCGTTCCAGCGGGCGCGATCCCAGATCTGGAAGCGGGGGCCGAGACCGACGATGACCACATCCTCGCCGAGGCCCGCTTCCTGGCACAGGCTTTCCGGCAGGGTAATGCGGCCGCCGCCGTCAAAGGCGAGCTGTTTCTGGCCGCCGTAGACGGTCTCTTCCAGGGCTGTGCGCCAGTCATCGCCGAACGGCAGGGCCTCGATCATGGCGACGTACTCGGCCATCAGCTTGTCGCCGCCGGCCTCGAGGCAGTCTGACTCGACCGAGAAGAAGCAGAAGACGCCCAGGTCGGCGCCGTTTTCGGAGGTGCGGAACTCCTGCGGGATCAGGAGACGGCGCTTGCCATCCAGCTGCTTCTCACTGGTTCCGAGAAACACGCCCGTCCCAATCGAGCCTGTCGGCCCGCCCCTGAGTTCATCCCCGCGCCTGAATCGCCGGCGCCGCCAATCCCCGCATAGTTGTTATGGGATAGCATGGGATGAACTGGGTCTCAATGGGAATGGTTGACGGTATTTAACCAAGTTGCCGATGTTGCAGGATCGCGACAGCACAAATCAGAACATACATAGAACATGACAAGTATTAACAGGCTGGGGATTGTGTGCCGTGGTTTGGTCCCAGGGGTTAATGGGACGAGGCCAGAACCCCTCCGTCACGGCACGAAGATGCGCCGCGCCACCTCCCCATCCGCCAAGCGGCGGACAGGGATGAGACTGCCCTCATCGGGCCAAAGCAGCGAGCGACCGCGTCGCGACCGGTAGCCCCCAACAGGGATCAAAATGCCAGACGGCCTGTAAGCCGGGTTCTGTTCCGCCCGAAAGCGGTGACGATCATTCCTCTGGACCGCCCATCGCTGGACGGTTCTCGCGACCTACCCGGACGCCTCGGGCGGTGAACCCTGCGACCGAAGTCGCGCGACGTCCCTATTCGGTCTTGCTCCAGGCGGGGCTTGCCATGCCGTCGCTGTTACCAGCAACGCGGTGGGCTCTTACCCCACCCTTTCACCCTTACCCGCGCCGAAACGCAGGAGGTTTGCTTTCTGTGGCGCTGTCCCTCGGGTCGCCCCGGGCGGGCATTACCCGCCGCCTTTTCACCGTGGAGCCCGGACTTTCCTCGACGGGAGCAAGTCCCGCCGCGACCGCCCGGCCGTCTGGCGGGGGTTCAGTGCGCGCTCAGGCCGCGAAGGTCAACGCCGGGCGTCAGTTCAGCACGCCGGTCACACTCTCGGCCGTCGCCAGCTGCAGCACGCCCATCAGCGTCACGCGGGTCTCGCCGTCGGCGATGCCGTCGACCTTCGACGGACGCCAGTGGCGTTGGAAGGCCTCGACAGTGATGCGGGTCTCGTCGGTGTATTTGCCGTCTGGCAGAGGCTCGTAGCCCAGGCGGTGCAGTCCGGCCTGCAGGACGTGGACGCCGAGGCCTTCGTCGCCGATCGTCAGGGGCGGGCCAAGGGCGGCGATGCGCTCGGGGGCGGGTTCGAACCACAGGCCCTGGCGATGAGCGGCGAGGGTCTTCCACGGGAAGCGTTCGCCGGGATCCTGTTTGCGGGCCGGCGCGACGTCGGAGTGGCCGAGGATGCGGGCGTCCTCGATGGCCCAGCGCGTGCGGATCTGGTCGATCAGTTCGATGACCGAGGCGACCTGGGCATCTGGAAAATCGCGATAGCCAAACTCATGGCCCTGATTGACGATCTCGATGCCGATGGAGACGGCGTTGATGTCGGTCTCGCCCTTCCACCAGGACTTGCCGGCGTGCCAGGCGCGGCGCTCCTCGGGCACGAGGCGAAGGACTGCCCCGTCCTCATCGACGACGTAGTGGGCCGAGACCCTGGCCTCGGGGTCGCGCAGGCGCGCCACGGCGGCCTCGGCGGTCTGCATGCCGGTGTAGTGGAGCAGGACCATGTCGGGCGGACCGCGACGCTGGTCGAAATTGGGCGACGGCGCCTCGGCGATGGTTCGCATGGGCTAGCGCCGATGCTTAGCGATGGGGACGTTCCCCCCCGTAGGCGACCCAGGTTTCGCCGACCTTCTCAGCCTCGATCACATCGTCATTGCGGCGGGCGCGGACGGTCACGCGACGACGGGCCCGCATGGCCAGTCCGGCAAAAAAGATCAGGATACTGGCGCAGAGGGCGATCACGGCGACAGCGGCGGCCGTGAAGACGGCCAGCAGCGCCCCTACGGTCAAAGCCGCCACGGTCGCGATCAGGCCGCACAGCCACATGATCGGCGCGAGCAGGCCCTGGGGCCGACGGCGATTCTGAAAACCGAGGGTGGCGAACGGATCCTGCGTCATCTCTATTCCTTGTCGAGCGTCCCGCAGAACGCCTGAACACCAATGTCGGTCCACAGAGGCGAACCGTCAATGACCGGCCGCTTCACAGGCGAGTGTTAATCGCCGCACCCTGACGGGGGAGAGGGCTCGAAGCGAAGCGCAGAGATGGAGGGGGCTGGCCCCAGACTCCTGCGCGTGAGGTTTGCCCCCTCCACCACTTCGTGGTCCCCCTCCCGATGGGGGAGGATTTACAGAGGCTGGTCCGCGAGGACCGAGGCCCCCTGCCCACGCATCCGCTCGGTTTCGACGCGCGACAGGACGGCCTGTGCGCGCGGGTCGGCCATGACGCCGCCGAGGGCGACGAGGGTCCGGGCGGCTTCGGACTGGACGCCAAAGGCCGACGACAGCGCTTCCCACGGCGACTGGGGCGTGGGGAAGCGTTTGAAGCGGACCGACTGCGACTCGGGAATCCCGGCCAATTCCCTCGCCTTGCCGATGGCCTCGGTCAGGCCGCCCAGTTGGTCGACGAGGCCCAGGGTCTTGCCCTGGGCGCCCGTCCAGACGCGGCCGCGAGCGATTTCGCGCACGCGGGCGATCGGGATGCGGCGGCCGGTGGAAACCCGCTGGACGAACTCCTCGTAGGTGCGGTCCATCGAGGCGGAGAAGGCCGCACGCTGCGATTCGGAGAAGCCAGACGAGGGGCTGAAGGCGTCGGAGTATTCGCCGCCGACCGACAGGCCGCGCAGGTCGACGCCGAAGCGGCCGAGCGCCTCGGACACTACGAACTTGCCGCCGAAGACGCCGATCGAACCCGTCAGGGTCGAGGGCTGGGCCACGATCCAGTTCGCTTCCGACGAAATCCAGTAGCCTCCCGAGGCCGCATAGTCGCCCATCGAGACCACGACCGGCTTGCCCGCCGCCTTGGCCGCGCGGACGGCGGCCAGGATCTGTTCAGAGGCCTCCGGCGAGCCCCCAGGCGAGGAGACGCGGAATACGATGGCCTTCACCGACCGGTCCTCGATGGCTTCGTAGATAGCCTCGGCCGTAACGTCGGAATGGATCGAGGATCCGCCGCCGAAGCCACCGCTTCCGCCCGTCCCGGTCACGATCGCGCCCTCACCGCCAACGATGGCGATGGCGTCGCGGCCGGAGCCCATGCGCTCGCCCTGGGACGAAGCGTAGTCGGAGAATTCGATGATGTCGGCGCCCTTGCCCGCGCGACGCCTGGCCTCGGCCTCGGCCTCCTCGACCTGACCGATCTTGTCGATCAGCTTCAGCTGGAGCGCCTGGGTTGCGGAATAGGGGCCGGCTTCGATCGTGGTCTTCAGCGCCGGCGCCTCGACCTTGCGGTCGACGGCGGCGTTGGCCAGGGCGGAGTCGTAAATCGATGTCATCCAGGCTGTCATCGCCTCGCGGTGGGGGCCGGTGTAGTCGGACTGGGTGAACTCGTTGACGGCGTTCTTGTACTCGTAGCGCTGCTCGAACTCGGCGCGGACGCCGTAGCGTTCAAAGGCGCGCCCCAGGAAGATGCTGTCGGCCGAAAAACCCGTCGCCTGGAAGTTGGCGGTGTTCTGCATCCACAGCTCGGAGGCGGCGGCGCCGACCATATAGCTGGAGATTACCGTGCCGACGGGCATGAAGCCCTGGGAGTGGGCTATGACAGGCTTGCCCGAAGCGCGGAAGCGACGGACGGCCTGACGGATCTCGTCGGCGGCGGCGGGAGCGAGGCCCGCTTCCGGCAAGCGGATCAGCAGAACTTTGACGTGGGTGTCCTTTTCCGCCTGGGCCAGGGTGTCGACAATGCCGACGACGGACAGGCCCGAGCCCCCGAAGGCGGCGAAGGGATTGGTCGAGACCTGGTCGGAGAGGCCTTCGCGCAGGTCCAGCTCGAGGACCGCGTTGGCGGGCGTGGCCGGCTCGCTCGACGAGGCCGCAGCCGCGATGATCAGCACGATCGGCAGAACGACGAGGAACAGGATCAGGCCGGTGAAGACACCAAGCACCGTCAGGAAGAATTGTTTCATGGGCGAGGGAGCGTCCGGTCCGGCGGCCAAGGTCGGCCTGAGCCTGAACATAGGGACCGCGGCGTTGCGGTCAAATGAACGTGGTGCAACGGGGGAATCCGTCAGAGGAGCTCCGTTCGCAATCGCAGCATTGCGATTGATGGCGGGCCGGGAAATCCCTATATCAGCGACCTGCGAGCGGGGGCCTATGCCCCGCGTCATGACTGGACCGCACCTCCCATGCTGGTCACCCTGATGAAGGCCAAGCTGCACCGCGCGACGGTGACCCAGGCCGATCTCGACTACGAAGGCTCCATCGCCATTGACGGCGACCTGCTGGATGCCGCCGGCATCTTCCCGCACGAGCAGGTCGATGTGCTGAACATCACCAACGGCGCCCGCTTCACGACCTATGCGATCGAGGCCCCCCGCGGGTCGAAGGTCATCGGCGTCAACGGCGCCGCCGCGCGCCTGGTGCAGAAGAACGACAAGATCATCGTGGTGACCTATGGCCAACTGCCTGCCGAAGAAGCGCGCCAGTGGTCGCCGACCGTCGTGCTGCTGGACGAGGGCAATGTGGTGAAGGCGGCGGCTTAAGGCGCCGAAATTTCCCTCCCCGGCCGGGGAGGGTCGTCGCGAAGCGACGGGGTGGGAACGGCGGGCGATCCAGAGACAGATCGGAGGGCCTTGCCGCCCCCACCCGGTCTTCGCTGCGCTCCGACCACCCTCCCCCAGGTGGGAGGGATAAGCCTTTACGCCCGCACTGCGCCTCTGGCCGTCGCCACACCCAGCGCCTTCAGCGCCGATGCCGCGATGTGCTCCGCGTCCAGTCCCGCCGCGGCGTACTGCGCCGCCGGGCTGTCCTGGTCCTGGAAGACGTCGGGCAGGTGCAACGTCCGTATCTTAAGGCCCCCATCCAGGGCGCCCGCCCCGGCCAGATACTGAAGCACGAAGGCCCCGAAGCCGCCCATCGCCCCTTCCTCCACCGTGATCAGCGCCTCGTGCTCGCGCGCCAGGCGGGTGATCAGGTCGTGGTCGAGGGGCTTGGCGAAGCGGGCGTCGGCGACGGTGGCCGAAATGCCGTGGGTGGCCAGCAGGTCGGCCGCCTTGAGCGATTCCTGCAGGCGTGTGCCGAAGGACAGGATGGCGACAGCTGTGCCCTCGCGGACGATCCGGCCGCGACCGATCTCCAGCGGGGCGGACAGTTCGGGAATTTCCACGCCGACGCCGTCGCCGCGCGGATAGCGGAAGGCGGACGGACGGTCGTCGATCTCGCAGGCTGTCGCGATCATGGCGGCGAGGTCGGCCTCGTCCGCCGCGGCCATCAGCACCATGCCCGGAAGCGCGCCCATATAGCCGATGTCGAAACTGCCCGCGTGGGTGCAGCCGTCGGCGCCGACCAGACCGGCGCGGTCCATGGCGAAACGGACCGGCAGCTTCTGGATCGCCACGTCGTGGACGACCTGATCGTAGCCGCGCTGAAGGAAGGTCGAATAGATGGCGCAGAACGGCTTCATCCCGTCGGCGGCGAGGCCCGCGGCGAAGGTGACCGCATGCTGCTCGGCGATTCCGACGTCATAGGTGCGGTCCGGGAAGGCCTGGCCGAACAGGTCGAGGCCGGTGCCCGACGGCATGGCGGCAGTGATGGCGACGATCGCAGGATCGCGTGCGGCTCGCTTGATCAGTTCGGCGCCGAACACCTTGGTGTAGCTGGGAGCGTTGGACACGGACTTGTTCTGCTTGCCCGAGACCACGTCAAACTTGACCACCGCATGCAGCTTGTCGGCGCTGCTTTCGGCCGGGGCGTAGCCCTTGCCCTTCTGTGTCACGACGTGGACCAGGACCGGGCGGTCAGTGATGGCGGCGGCGTTCTTCAGGATCGGAACGAGGTTGTCCATGTCGTGCCCGTCGACCGGGCCGATGTAGTAGAAGCCGAGCTCCTCGAAGAAGGTGCCGCCGACAATCATGCCGCGCGCATATTCTTCGGCCTTGCGCGCCGCATTGCGGAACGGGCGTGGCATGTGTTCGGCGACCTTCTTGCCGAACTCGCGCAGGTTCCTGTAGGCGCCGCCAGAAACCTGTTTGGCGAGATAGGCGCTCATCCCGCCGACCGGAGGGGCGATCGACATGTCGTTGTCGTTGAGGATGACGGTCAACTGGCCGGTCGTCTCGGCCGCGTTGTTCATCGCCTCGTAGGCCATGCCTGCAGACATGGAGCCGTCGCCGATGACGGCCACGACCTTGTTCTTCTCGCCCTTCTGGTCGCGGGCGGCGCAGAAGCCGAGGGCGGCGCTGATCGAGGTGGAGGCGTGGGCCGCACCGAACGGGTCGTATTCGCTCTCGCTGCGCTTGGTAAAGCCGCTGAGGCCGCCGGGCTGGCGGAGGGTGCGGATGCGGTCGCGGCGGCCGGTCAGGATCTTGTGCGGATAGCACTGGTGACCGACGTCCCAGATCAGGATGTCCTTCGGCGTCTCGAACACATGGTGCAGGGCGACGGTCAGCTCGACCACGCCGAGGCCGGCGCCGAGGTGACCGCCGGTCGTGGAGACCGCGTCGATCGTCTCGGCCCGCAGCTCGTCTGCCAGCTGACGCAACTGCGCAGCGTCGAAGCCGCGCATGTCAGCGGGAGTGTGGACCTTGTCGAGCAGGGGGGTGTCAGACATCAATAACTCTAACGCGCGTCAAGACCGACGGTTTAGCACGAAGTCCACGCTCGCCTTGAGATTTTCGGCGTCGGAACCGAACACGTCGAGGTGGCTGCGGGCCTGATCGGCGAGGTGCGCGACGCGATGTCGCGCCGCGTCGACGCCCAGCAGGGTGACGAAATTGGTCTTGCCCTGGGCGGCGTCCTTGCCATTGGCGGCCTTGCCCAGGATGTCCTCGTCGCCGTCTACGTCCAGCAGGTCGTCGACGATCTGATACGCCAGGCCGATGTCGTGGGCGAAGCTGGTCAGGGCCTGGCACTGGTTGTCGCGCGCGCCGGCGATGATCAGCGGGATCTCAAAGGCGTAGGTGAACAGGGCGCCGGTCTTCAGCCGCTGCATCCGGGCGACGCCGCCCAGGTCGTCGCGGACTCCGAGCAGGTCGATCATCTGGCCGCCCGCCATGCCGCGTGCGCCGGAGGCCAGCGACAGCCGGGCCGCGAGGGCGCAGCGGATGGCGGCGTCCTCATGGGTGTCGGGGTGCAGGATGATGTCGAAGGCGGCGGTCTGGAGCGCGTCGCCAGCGAGAATGGCCGTCGCCTCGTCATAGGCGATGTGCAGCGTCGGCCGGCCACGACGCATGTCGTCGTTGTCCATCGCCGGCAGGTCGTCGTGGACCAGCGAATAGGCGTGGACGCATTCCAGGGCGCAGGCGGCGCGCAGCACTGGACGCTCCTCGATGTCGAACAGCCGGGCCGCCTCCATCGCAAAATAGGGACGCAGCCGCTTGCCGGGCCCGAGCGCCGCATAGCGCATGGCCTCGGTCAGGCGGGACTCCGGCCCGTCGGCGCGGGGCAGAAGTTCGTCCAGCGCCACGGTGACGAGGTCGGCGACCTCGGCGACACGGTCGATGACCGACTGTTCCGGAGAGTTGGCGGCGTGGGGTTTCGCGAGAGGCGGCTGGGTCAAAACAGCCTCCCGCCGATCACCGCATCGCGATCGACGCCGGCCAGCACGACCTCACCGTCCGCGTCCGGGAAGCCGAGCGTCAGGACCTCGGACATGAAGGGACCGATCTGGCGCGGCACGAAGTTCACCACCGCCGCCACCTTGCGACCGGTCAACTGGTCCAGGGTGTAGTGGCGGGTGATCTGGGCCGATGAGCGCTTCACCCCGATGTCGGGTCCGAAGTCGATGGTCAGCCGGTAGGCGGGCTTCCGCGCCTCGGGGAACGGCTCGGCGCGGAGGACTTCGCCGATGCGGATATCGACCTTCATGAAGTCGTCGAAGGCGATGCGGTCGGCGACAGGACTGGCGGCGACGGCTGTGGTCATCAGCTGAACTCGGCCGGTTCGACGCCCTTGGCGGAGCCGTCCGCGCCGACGACGATCTTGTCGACCCGCAGCTGGGCAGCCTTCAGACGGGCCTCGCAATGCTGCTTCAGCTTCGCGCCCTGCTCGTATAAGCTGATCGATTCCTCCAGCGGAGCCTGGCCGGACTCCAGGCGTGAGACGATAGTCTCCAGACGCGACAGGGCGTCCTCGAAGCTGAGATCGGCGGGAATGGAGGGCGCTGCGTCTGACATTGGAGCAACCCTAGAGGCGAGCCGCTTTCGCTTCAACGGGGAACAGGCCTCGCAGGGTAAACGGCTTTCAGCCGCGCTCGTAGCGACGCTGGGACCAGTATTTGAAGCCCTGGTTGTGAACCAGCTTCCAGCCGTCAGCCTTCAGTCGTCCGCCGACCATGTGGTTGAAATACCCGTGGGCGAGGACCAGCACGTCCTCGCCAGCCTCGGAGCGGGCGATCAGCCGCTGCGCCGCCTGTTCGGCCCGAACCTCGGCCTGGGCCCGGGTTTCCTGTCCATCATGGTGGTCGAAGGCGTGCCACCAGAAGCGGGCTACCGCGCCCCAGTATTTCGGCGGCAGCTTGAACCACGACGGGAAGTGCGGCGGCGGCAGGGGCGCCTCGATGAACATGACGTCCGAGGTGATCTCGCGGCCCGCCGAGATCGCGAGCGCGGTTTCCTGGGCGCGCTGGCGGGTCGAGGCGAAGATGACGCCGGCACCGGCCGCTGTGGTCAGCAGTTCTGGCGGGGGGGTCTGGCCGGCCAGGAGGCCGCCGAGCTCATACTTCGCCCACCAGTCGCGGTACTGGTCGGACGTCAGCATGCACTTTCGCGACAGGGCGGGCTCGCCATGACGGGCGAGGGTGATCGAGCCGGGGCGCGAGGGCTTCAGCATCTGGCCGGCATCTTGTTCGACACTGTCTGACGTCATGCTGCGGATGAAAGGGAAGACGGCCCAAGATAACCGGGTGCCGACATGGACCTTCCTTACGCCTCCCCCAGGGCCCGCACATGGGCGAGGGCCGATTGGCCCAGTCCTTCGAGGTCGTAACCGCCCTCCAGCGAAGAGACAACCTTGCCGCCGCAATGCCGCCGCGCGACCTCCAGCACCGCGCGGGTCGCCCAGGCAAAATCTTCAGCCTCAAGGCTCTGGTGAGCGAGCGGATCGCGCCGGTGGGCGTCGAAACCGGCGGAGATGATCACAAGATCCGGAGCAAAGGCGTCGAGCGCTGACATCAGTCCCCCGGCGAAGGTGGCGCGCCATGATTCGCGGGCGGCGTGCGGCTCGACCGGCGCGTTGACGATATTGCCGACACCCGTCTCCGATGGCGCGCCGGTGCCTGGATAGAGGGGCATCTGGTGGATGGAGGCCAGGAACAGGGTCGGGTCGGCCTCGAACGCCGCCTGGGTGCCGTTGCCGTGGTGGACATCGAAATCGACGACCGCGACCCGGGCCAGGCCGAGAGACTGAGCCACACGGGCGGCGACAGCGACGTTGGAGAAGAGGCAGAAGCCCATGGCCTGGTTCGGTTCGGCATGGTGGCCGGGTGGGCGGACGGCGGCGAAGGCGCGCCGGGTCTGGCCGGCGACGATGGCCCGAACTGCGTCGATGGCGGCGCCGGCGGCGAGACGGGCGGCGCGGACGCTGCCGGGCGACAGGATGGTGTCGGCGTCGAGCTGGGCCCGGCCGGTCGCGGGCGAGGCCTCGATCATGCGGGCGACGTAGGCGGCGGGGTGGATGCGCTCGAGATCAGCGACGGCGGCCTCGGTGGCCTCGCGGCGATCCAGCTTCAAGTCGGCGTCGTCCAGGGCGGCGAGGACGGCGGCGAGGCGCTCGGGCCGTTCGGGGTGACCCGCGCCGGGGGCGTGGGCGATCATGTCGGTGTGGGTGAACAGGGCGACGGACATCGGGTCAGCTTACAAGCGCATCGGGATGCGCGGAATAAAATGTTGAGCGATCGCGTCGACCAAGCGAAACCCTCCGGATGACAGACGCCGTGATCCGCCCCCCTCGCCCCGAAGACGCCGCAGCGCTCGGCGCGCTGGGACGCCAGACTTTCATCGACACCTTCGTGGCCGAAGACGGGTTCGCCATCCCCTACCCCGCCGACGACCTGGCGGCCTTCCTTGACGCCAGCTTCAGCGCCGAGGCCACCACCAAGAAACTGGCCGAACCGGACGCGGCCTGGTGGGTGGCGGAGCGCGGCGGCGACCTGCTGGCGTTCGCCAATGCGGGGCCCAACACCCTGCCCCACCCCGAGAGCGCGCCGACCCAAATGGAACTGAGAAGGCTCTACGTCGGCAAACCGGCACAGGGGCTGGGTCTCGGGACACAACTGCTCAAGCTGTCGCTGGACTGGATGGAGGCCAACAGCACCGGGCCTCTGTGGATCGGTGTCTGGAACGGGAACCTGAAGGCCCAGAAGCTTTACGAGGCCTACGGATTCACGAAGGCGGGCGAGTACCAGTACCCCGTCGGCGCCTGGCGGGACGACGAGTTCATCTTGCGGCGCGGCTGACCTGGGTCCAGGGTTTCAGAAATGCTCCTCCCCTTCTTCACCGCCCTGCGACAGGCGAAAGTCCCCGTCTCCACCAAGGAATGGCTCCATCTGATGGAGGCCATGGACAAGGATGTGGCCGGGGGTCGGGTCGAGGACTTCTACCACCTGTCACGCGCGGTGCTGGTCAAGGACGAGAAACACTACGACCGGTTCGATCAGGTGTTCGGCACGGTGTTCAAGGGCATCGAGACCATCGGCGCGGGCGACGAGCCCAGCCTGGACGTGCCCGAGGACTGGCTGAAACTGCTCAACGAAAAATTTCTGACCGACGAGGAGAAGGCCGAGATCGAGGCGCTGGGCGGCTTCGAGAAGCTGTTGGAAACGCTGAAACAGCGGATGGAGGAGCAGGAGAAGCGCCACGAAGGCGGGAACAAGTGGATCGGCACCGGCGGGACCAGCCCGTTCGGCCATGGCGGCTACAACCCCGAGGGCGTGCGCATCGGCGGACCGGCCAAACAGGGTCGCGCGGTCAAGGTTTGGGAGAAGCGCGAATACAGGAACCTGGACGACACGGTCGAACTGGGGACACGCAACATCAAGGTCGCCCTGCGCCGCCTGCGCCGGTTCGCACGCGAAGGCGCGGCCGAGGAACTGGATATCGACGGCACCATCGACGGCACCGCGCGCCAGGGCTGGCTCGACATCCGCATGCGGCCGGAGCGGCGGAACACCATCAAGGTGTTGCTGTTCCTCGACGTCGGCGGTTCGATGGATGGGCACATCAAGCTTTGTGAGGAGCTGTTCAGCGCGGCGAAGACGGAGTTCAAGAACCTGGAGTTCTTCTACTTCCACAACTGCCTCTACGAGGGTGTGTGGAAGGACAACCGGCGTCGCCACGGCGAAAAGATCCCGACCTGGGACCTGCTGAACAAATATCCCGGCGACTGGCGGGCGATCTTCGTCGGCGACGCGACCATGAGCCCCTATGAGGTCACCATGCCCGGCGGCTCGGTCGAGCACGGGAACGAGGAGGCCGGCGCGGTCTGGATGCGGCGCGCGCGGCTGCAATGGGACAAGTCAGTGTGGCTGAACCCCGTGGCCGAGAGGTTCTGGAGCTATACGGCGTCAGTGAAGCTGCTCAGCGAGGTCATGAACGAGAGGATGTATCCGCTGACGCTTGACGGTCTGGACCGGGCCATGCGGGCGCTGACGCGCTAGGACGGGTTCGCTGACACGCAGGCGTGAGGTGTCCAAACCCACGTTTCATGCGAACCTCGCGGCTGTTCAGGAGGGCCCAAGATGCTGACCGTTTTCGCCATGACCCTGGTGATGCAACAGGCCGGAGGCGCGATGAGCTGGCAGGAGCCCGTACCGGACCTCGATCCCGGACCAGAACCTGCCATCGTCTCGACAACCCTACCCGCCTGGGCGCTGGCCGATCCGTTCGCCTGGGAACGGTCGCAGTGCAGTCCGCTGGTGAGCCGCGAACCGCTCGACATCTGTCAGGCGCGGGTACGGACCGAGCTGTCAGCGGCGCTGGGGGACCGGTTGCCGGCGGGATTGAGGCCTGCGGGCGAACCGTTGCCATGCCTGGCCACGCCGGGCGACGACGGCGCCTATCCGGTCCAGTGCGGTACGCCTGAGCGACAGGCGGCGGCGGCGGTGACGCCGCCTGTTGCCGACTGCCGTCCCCGTCCGCAGCGTCAGGGCGGATCGGTGGCCTTCATCACCGATTGCCGGGCGGAGAACGCGGGCGACCGTGGATTGTCGTTCCGGCTGTTCGGCAAGGACTGAGCCCGGAAAGAAAAAGGCCGCCCCGAGGGACGGCCTTTCATGTTTTCGACTCTGACGGCTGTCAGTGCTTTTCGTTGATGGCGTCCTTGATGCCGCCGATGGTGTTCTGGACCTTGCCTTCGACCTGTTCGGCCTTGCCTTCGGCTTTCAGCTTCTCGTCGCCGGTCACGTTGCCGACGCCTTCCTTGATCTTGCCGCCCATATTCTTTGCGGCGCCTTCGATGCGATCATTGTCAGCCATGGGGGGAGCTCCTGGTACTGGCGTCGCCCCGGCGGCGGCGCTTCACCTTGGAGAGCGGGCAAAGGCCATCGCCGTTCCGTATGGCGACGCTTAGGCCTTGCGCCTCAACCACCGGGCCACGGCCCAGGCGTGTGCGTCGTGCCGCAGTTCGGCCAGCGCCGTGCGCGGATGCAGCCAGACCAGTTCGTGGTCGTCCTCGACCTTCCTCGATGGATCGAGCGCGATCATCGCGGCGACCCAGAAGCCGCCGACATTGTTGACCGCCTCGCCGTCGGACTTGCGGAAGAACTGCCCGGCCTCGGCGATGCGCTCGATCGCGCGGACGCTCATGCCGGTCTCTTCGACGTACTCGCGGACCAGAGCCTGTTCCTCGGTCTCGACGCCGTCCACCGCGCCGCCGGGCAGGTCGTAGTAGGGGGTGTCGCGAGTGACGCGGACGCAGGCGATCTTCTCGTCATGAAAGACCAGGCCGAAGGTCGCGGGGCGGAACAGATAGTCGACGCCGTCGTCGGCGCGGCCGAACTGGAGGGAGGGCTTCACAGGTCGAAGGCCAGACGGGCGCGGACGCCCTTGTGGGCGCCGTCGAACTCCACGGCGGAACGCAGGCCCGAGGCCATGGCGGTGATGATCTTGCCGCCGAGGCCAGTGCCCTTGGGCTTGCCGTCGCCCAGGCCCGGGCCGTCGTCCTCGACCGTCAGGATGGCGCGGCCCGAAGGGTCGGGCGCCAGGCTGACTCGGATCTCGCCCGCCTCGCCGGCCGCATAGGCGTATTTCACTGCGTTGGTGACCAGTTCGGTGACGATGACGCCCAGCGACACGGCCTGGTCGGTGGAGACGCGCATGGGCTCCGCCTGAAGGGTGATGTTCGGCGAGGCGGCGTCGGATCCCAGCGACTTGGTCAGCTCGCCGACCAGACCATCGAGATAGGCCTGCATGTCCACCGTCTCCATGTCGCCCGAGGTGTAAAGGCGGCGGTGCACATGGGCGACGGCCTCGATGCGAGCCTGGGCTTCGCGGAGCGCATCGCGGGCGCCCTCGTCGGCCATGTGACGCAGTTGCAGCGACATGAAGGTCGAGACGAGCTGGAGCGAATTGCCGACGCGATGATTGACCTCGCGCAGCATGGCCTCGGCGCGGTCCCGGGCAATGCGGACCTGTTCCTGGGCCTCCTCGTTCTCGCGTTCGAGGCGGCGACGCAGCAAGGCGTCTTCGAGCGCCGAGCGCAGCAGGGCGGTGAAGTCCTCTGACACGTCCTTGATGACATAGTCGGCGGCCCCGGCGCGCAGGGCGGCGACGGCGATCCGGCCCTCCTGGGCCCCCGTTACATAGACGACGGGCGGGGGCGCGGGGCGATGCAGGATGTCGGGCAGGACGTCGAGGCCGTCTCGGCCGGGCATGTAGTGGTCGAGCGCGCAGATATCGAAATCGTCGGCATCCAGCGCCGCCACGCCCGCGTCTCCATCGGCGGCGAGGGTGACCTCATACCCGTGACGGCCGAGTTCCTTCTGTACGAGCCGCGACAGGCCGCGGTCGTCGTCGATGTAGAGGAGCCGGATGGGCGGCCTTTCGGTCGTCATTCGATCTCGGGCGCCTGCATGACGGACAGGAACAGGCCCAGCTGGCGGATGGCGCCGGCGAAGCTCTCATAGTCCACCGGCTTGGTGATATAGACGTTGCAGCCCAGATCGTAGCAACGCTGGATCTCGACCTTGTCGTCGGTGGTTGTCAGCACCACGACGGGGACGCGTTTCAGCCGCTCGTCCTTTTTGACCTCGGCCAGGATGTTGGTGCCCTGCATGTCCGGCAGGTTCAGGTCCAGCAGGATCAGCATCGGGCCGTTGGCGCGGACGTCCTCGCTGAACAGATAGTCCAGCGCCGGCTGACCGTGGTCGAAATGGACGATCTCGTTGGAGATGTTGGCCCGGCGAATATTCTTCTCGATCAGCTTGGCGTGGCCATGGTCGTCCTCGACCATGACGATCTTTACGGGGTTGCTCACTGGGTGTCTCCGGCCTCGTCGAGGATCAGGCGTTTGGGGAATTTCAGACGGAATGTCGAGCCTTCGCCGAGGGCGGATTCGACGTCGATGGCGCCGCCGAGACGGCGAACGCTGTTCCGCACAAAGGCCAGCCCCAGCCCTTCGCCCGAACGGTCCTGGCGGCCTGAGCGGCGGAACAGTTCGAAGATGCGTTCGTGGTCCCTGGGTGCGATGCCACGCCCCTGGTCCGCGATGGCGATCTCGACCCACCCGCCAGCCAGATCGCGGCCACTGACCTCAATGCGGTTGGGGCGGGACGCGTGCGAGTATTTGACGGCGTTCTCGATCAGGTTGCCGATGATCTGCTCGATCGCCAGACGGTCGCTTTCGAAGGCGACCATTTCGCCGATCATAACCTCGGTCCCGGTCTCTTCCAACTGATGGCGGATGCTGTCGGCGGCGGCCTTGGCCATTTCGCCGACGTCGATCGTTTCCGCGACAAGACCACGCCGGCCGTCGCGCGACAGCTTCAGGATGGCGTTGATCAAGCGGTCCATCTTCTGGGTTGAGGCGCGGATGAAGCCGATCGCCTCAGGCATGTCCTCGCGCGCGGCGACGATCGCGTCCTTCTCGATCAGGTCGGGCGCGACGGTCTCCACCTTGGTCAGCTGCAGGTCGATGGTCCTGCCGGCCTGTTCCAGCTCGGCGGTGTAGCCCATGACGTTGACGAGCGGCGAGCGCAGATCATGGCTGACGATATAGGCGAAGCGCTGCACCTCTTCGTTGGCGCGGGTCAGGGCGGCGGTGCGGGCCTTGATCGTATCCTCCAGTCCCGCGTTGACGCGATCGAGATCGGCGCGCGCGCTCGCCAGGTCCATCAGGTATCGACGAATCAGGATGGCGACGATGCCGCCGAGGACAAGAATCAGGACGGCGGCAAGGGCGTTGACGATGATGGTGAAGACGGCGGACCCCTCGGACCTCGCCTGCTGGGCCGACAGCCGGGCGCCGAGCTGAGAATCGAGGGTGGAGATTTCGGTGTCCATCTGCTCCATCAAGGTCTTGCCTCGACCGGAGCGGACCTGATCCAGCGCCTGGGCGCTCTGCCCCCGCCGCGACAGGTCGGTGATGCTGGACATGTCCAGGAATTTGTCGCGCGACAGCCGCGTCAGGGACTCCACCGAAGCCTGACCGACCTCGTCGCTGCCGGCGAGCTCGGTCAGCCGCTCGAGCAGCCGCGGCGCGGCCTCGGCGCTCTGGTCGTAGGTCAGCAGGAAGCTGGTCTGGCCAGTGAGCAGATAACCGCGCTGGGCTGCCTCAGCGTCCTTGATGTTCAGCAGGACGGTCCGCGCCGCGCGACGCAGCTGCCATGTCGCGTCGACCTGCTCGTTGAAGGCCGCGGTGCGCTGGATCAGGATGAAGGTCGAGAGGTTGACCAGCAGCAGCAGGGCGATCGCGCCCGCCAGCAGCAGAGAGATCGATCGGCCGAGCGTTCCCTCGCGCAGGAACCGGCCGAACTGTGAGAGGGTTTTGGGAAGGATCGACGACATACAGCGCAAGCTTTAGCGGCGCACATTCGCGTGTCCAGTGAAGTCATTCGCGGCGCAAGCTGTGCAGGACCAAAGTGTTCCGTTAACAAGCTTTGCCGTTTCGGGAGTGGATTGAATGTTCTGGTGGTGGTGGATCGCACCGACGGCCCTGGCCATCATCGGCGTCCTGATTCTGTTCGTCGGACTGGGCTCGCTGTTCAAAGGCAAGTTCTTCGGCGGGTTGTTCGGCACGGCCGGGGGCGCGGCGTTGCTGGCGGCGGCCCTGGCGGGCGGTCTGCTGGGCCAGAACGTCCAGACCTATTCGCGCCTGACCTATGAGCGGCCGGTCGCGAGTTTGTCGATCCGACAGCTGGCGCCACAGTATTTCGAGGTCGTCTTGACCCAGCCGGCCCAGGGCGAGGCGCCCGCCCGCACTGCCGTCTATCCGGTCAACGGCGACGAATGGCGGATGGAGGCCCAGGTCCTGAAGTGGAAGCCGTGGGCAAATGTGGTCGGTCTTGATTCCCAATACCGGCTCGACCGTCTCTCGGGCCGCTATCAGACCATCGAGCAGGAACGCACCGGCGCCCGCAGCGTCCACGCCCTGTCGGGGGGCGACGTGAAGACCGGGCCCCTCGCCTATGTGCCGTGGACCCTCAGCGTCTGGGATGTGGCGCGGAAATACCGTCGCTATGTCGACGCGGTGGACACCCTCTATGGTTCCGCAGCCTATATGCCGATGGCGAACGGGGCGACCTATGAGGTCTGGATCACCCAGTCCGGCCTGATCGCCCGGCCGACCAACGATGCGGCGCGCGAGGCGTCGGCGGGCGGGTTCGTGCGGGTGAACTGAGATAAAGTGCGCTTCTCCTGCCCGTCCGAAGGACGGGGAGGAGAGCCCTTACACCGACCCCAGCGTCCGCAGGCGCGCCTTGGGGTGCACCTCGTTCTGGCTCATCACCACGGTCTGACCGCGGAAGCGTTCGATAATGGAGCGGACGTAGGGGCGGATCTGGGGGCCGGTCAGCAGGACCGCGCTCTCGCCCGACATGGCGGCGCGTTCGAAGACGTCGCGGACAGCGCGGATGAAGTCCTGGAGCCGCGAGGGAGCCATGGCCAGCTGCTTGTCCTCGCCCTGGCCGACCAGGGCCTCGGCAAAGGCGGCCTCCCAATCGGGGGACAGGGTGATGATCGGCAGGGCGCCGTCGTCGCCCTTGTTCTGCCAGCACAGCTGACGGGCCAGGCGGGTGCGGACGTGTTCAACCAGGGTGGTGATCGACGACGAGTGCGGCGCGGCCTCGGCCAGGCCTTCCAGGATGGCGCCGAGATCGCGGATCGAGACCTTCTCGCGCAGCAGGGTCTGGAGCACGCGCTGCAGGGTGGTGACGGTGACGACGGAGGGTACGAGTTCTTCGACCAGCTTCTTCTCCTCCGGCCCCAGTTCCTTGAGCAGCTTCTGCACCTCGGCATAGGTCAGCAGGTCCGCCATATTCTCCTTCAGGATCTCGGTCAGATGCGTCGTCAGCACCGTCGAGGGATCGACGATGGTGTAGCCGCGGAAGGTGGCCTCCTCGCGCAGGCTCTCATCGATCCAGGTGGCGGGCAGGCCGAAGGCGGGCTCCTTGGTGTGCTCGCCGGGCAGTTCGACCTGGCGGCCGGCCGGGTCCATGGTCATCAGCGACCCCAGACGGACCTCGCCGGCGCCGGCCTCCATCTCCTTGATGCGGATGGCGTAGCCCTGGGTCGGCAGGCGCATGTTGTCGAGGATCCGCACCGACGGCATGACGAAGCCATACTCCTGGGCAAGGGCGCGCCGCAGGGCGCGGACCTGGTCGGTCAGGCGGCGGCCCTCCAGGTCGTTGATCAGGGTCAGCAGCGAATAG
Organism: Brevundimonas sp. DC300-4; assembly: GCF_049897365.1. Classification (NCBI taxonomy): domain Bacteria; kingdom Pseudomonadati; phylum Pseudomonadota; class Alphaproteobacteria; order Caulobacterales; family Caulobacteraceae; genus Brevundimonas; species Brevundimonas sp. DC300-4. The sequence continues at coordinate 61,075 of NZ_JAFCWC010000007.1, read as the reverse complement.
CCGAGCTCGATCTTGACCTCGTCGATGGTCAGGGCCGTGCCGATGGGCTCTTCCGCATCGTCCTTGGGCTTGCCCGCGTTGGCCGCGGCCGCGAGTTCGGCCTCGGTCGGCTGCGGCTTCAATTTCGCCCGCCCGTGATGCCAGGCCATGTAACCGCAGCCGATGGCCAAACCGGCGAAGGGCAGGATCGGCATGCCGGGGATCAGGGCCAGCAGGGCGGATGCGGCGGCGACCATGCCGAGGCTGACGGGGTTGGTGGCCAGTTGGGCCACCAGGGCCTTGTCGGCGGATCCCTCGACACCCGCCTTGGACACGAGGAAGCCGGCGGCGATCGAGATGATGATGGCCGGAACCTGGGTCACCAGGCCGTCGCCGATGGTCAGCTGGATATAGGTGTTGGCCGCTTCGCCGATCGGGAGGCTGTGCTGGATCGTGCCGATCAGGATGCCGCCGATGGCGTTGATGGCGACGATGATCAGGCCGGCGACGGCGTCGCCGCGGACGAACTTGGAGGCACCGTCCATGGCCCCAAAGAAGGTCGATTCCTGCTCCAGCTCCTTGCGGCGCAGCTTGGCCTGATCCTCGGTGATCAGGCCCGAGGACAGGTCGGCGTCGATGGCCATCTGCTTGCCTGGCATGGAATCCAGGGTGAAGCGGGCGCTGACCTCGGCGATCCGGGTCGAACCCTTGGTGATGACCACGAAATTCACCACCAGGATGATGGCGAAGATGATGATGCCGATGATGAAGGAGCCGCCCATCATCAGGGCGCCGAAGGCGTTGATGACCTGACCGGCCGCGTCGTGGCCCTCGTGGCCGTGGGTCAGGACCAGGCGCGTCGAGGCCAGGTTCAGGCCCAGGCGGAACAGGGTCGAGATCAACAGGACTGTCGGGAAGATGGCGAAGTCCAGCGGGCGCTTCATCATCAGGGCCGTCATCAGGATCAGCACGGACGAGACCAGCGAGATCGCCAGCAGCAGGTCCAGCAGCATCTTCGGAACGGGCAGGATCAGCAGCAGGATGACGCCGATCACGCCGACCGCCATGCCGACCTCGCCGCGCATCAGCCAGCCGCGGATGTCCCCGCCGGTCGGACGGGCCATGCCGTCCTTCATCATCACGGGTGTGTCGGTCATGCGCGACCGAGCTGAGCCAGGGCCCGACGGGTCGCCTCGGCTATGACGGCCTCGTTGGCCGGCGCGTCGGACGCGGCATGGTAGTAGGCGGCGATGATGATCGGCTCGCCGGTCGGCGGATACAGGATGCCGATGTCGTTGGTCGGGCCGTAGCCGCCGGTGCCGGTCTTGTGCGCCACTCGCCAGTCGGCCGGAACACCCGCCTTGATGCGATCGACGCCGGTCGGCGAGGAGAACATCCAGCCCAGCAGCATGGCCTTGGAGTCCTGCGAAAGGGGCGAGGCCGGGTCGATGAACAGGCGGTGGATGTTGGCGGCCGACTGGGCCGGGGTGATGGTGTCCTTGTCGCCGTCGAGGCGGTTCATCTCGGGCTCGAACCGGTCCACGCGCGTCGAGGCGTCGCCGATGCCACGATAGAAGGCCTGCATCGGCGCGATGCCGCCCAGCGCCTTCAGGAGCAGGTTGGCGGCGGGGTTGTCCGAGACCTCGACCACCGCCTGCATCATACGCTCGACCGTCAGGCTAGAGCCGATGGCCGGCTCGGTGACGGGGGCATGGTTGACCATGTCGGCGCGGGTAATGGGAATCATCCGGTCGGGCTTTTCGTCGCCGGCCTGGACGCGAATCAGGGTCGCGGCGGCGAGGTACATCTTGAACGTCGAACAATAGACGAACCGCTCGTCGCCGCGCGCCGTCAACTGGCGCCCCGTGCCGAGGTCATGGGCGAACAGACCGAAGCGACCACCGTGCGCCTGTTCCAGACCGGACAGGTCGAGCGTTTCCGGCGCGGGCGGCGCGACGGGAGCAGCGGCCTCGCCCCTGGGCGCGCAGCCGATCAGACCGAGCGCGCCAAGACCCGCCAGGACCATCCGGCGATCGGTCACGCCGCGTTCGCGCCGTAGGCGCTCGTGGCGATGCCCGTCTGGGGCGCCATGATCTGCGTCCCCTCGTCCGAATACTCATTCAGCTTGTTGCGCAGGGTGCGGATCGAGATGCCCAGGATGTTGGCCGCGTGCGTCCGGTTGCCCAGGCAGTGGGTCAGGGTGTCCAGGATCAGGGTCTTTTCCATCTGGGCGACCGTCTGGCCGACATAGGCGCGGGAAACGGCGTCGGCGGTCTGGGCGGCGCGGGCGGCGGGACCGGCGTCGGAACCGGCGATCGCGCCCGTCAGCGGCTGGCCGTCGGGCAGGCGGATGGCCTCGGCGTCGATCTCGGCGCCGACGGCCAGAAGGACCGCGCGGTGCATGGCGTTCTCAAGCTCCCGCACGTTGCCGGGCCAGCGGTGGGCGGCGAGTGCGCGGCGAGCATCCTGCGACAGCGGCCGGGCCGGCACGCCGTTGGCGGCGGCGTATTTTTTGACGAAGTGATCGGCCAGCACGGCCACGTCGCCGGGACGTTCGCGCAGAGACGGAAGACGGAGGTTCACGACATTCAGGCGATACAGCAGGTCTTCGCGGAACACGCCCTCCGCCACGGCCTTGGCCAGGTCGCGGTTGGAGGTGGCGAGGATGCGAATGTTGACGGGCACAGGCTTGGTGCCGCCGACGCGGTCGATGACCCGCTCCTGGATCGCGCGCAGCAGCTTGGCCTGAAGCCGGGCGTCCATCTCCGAGATTTCGTCCAGTAGCAGCGTACCGCCGTCGGCCTCCTCGAACTTGCCGATCCGGCGGGCGACGGCGCCCGTGAAGGCGCCCTTCTCGTGCCCGAACAATTCGGATTCCAGCAGGTTGTCCGGGATGGCGGCGCAATTGACGCTGATGAAGGCCCGTTCGGCGCGCTTGGATTGCTGGTGCAGATAGCGCGCCATCACTTCCTTGCCGACGCCGCTTTCGCCGGTGATCAGGATGGAGGCTTCCGAGCGCGCGACCTGGTCGGCCAGTTTGATCACGGCCTGCATCGACGGATCGGCCGAGATCAGCGGGCGCTCGTCGTCGGCGACGGCGGCCAGGACGGCGGCGATCAGGTCGGCGTCAGGCGGAAGCGGGATGAACTCCTTGGCTCCGGCGCGAATGGCGGCGGCGGCTTTTTCGGCGTCGTTGTCGACGCCGCAGGCGACGACCGGCACGAAGATCCGCTCGGCGTCGTTGGCGGCGATCAGGGCCCCGATGTCGAGATTGTAGTCGACCATCAGCAGGTCGGCCCCCTGCCCGCGCCGGAGCTGTTCCGTCGCCTGATCCGTGCGTTCGACGTGGCTGACCTTGGCGCCGTGCGCCATGGCCATCTTCACCGCCGCCGCGAGCTGGCCCGAAAGCCGTCCGACCACCAGAAGCCGCATGGGTCTTCTCCCTTAATCCGTACCGGAACCGGCGCGCCCTAGGCGGCCGAATCCTCTGTCTTGATGATTTCCGTCATGGTCACGCCCAGGCGATCCTCGACGACGACGACCTCCCCGCGCGCGACCAGACGGTTGTTGACGAAGATGTCGATGGCCTCGCCGACCTTGCGGTCCAGCTCGAGCACCGACCCGCGATTGAGCTTCAGCAGCTGAGCCACCGTCATGTGGGCCTTGCCCAGGACGGCGGAGATATTGACCGGCACGTCGAAGACGGTCGACAGGTCGGCGGCGGACTTGTCCCCGGCCTCGTCCATCATGGCGAGGGATGTCGACTCGGGAAACTCTTCGAGGGCGAGATCGTCGGCGGCCATCAGAGGTCACTTCCGTTGATGAGGGGTTCGGCATGCCCGGCCTCGGCGGCGAGGGCGGAGGCCAGGGCGGCGGCGATCCGGTCGGCGGCGGCGGCGGGATCGAAGTCGGCCCGGCCGTCGGCCCATTCCAGCTGGAAGGCCGCGAGCGGCAGGGACAGGTCTTCGCGGAAGGCGACCATGCCGGTGAAGCCGGCATCGATACAGATCGCCTGGATCTTCTCCTGGACCCCGGGCTCCAGGCCCGAGGCGCGGACCACGAGACGGGGCGAGCTGTCGATCTCCTGACCCAGGCTTTCCAGCGCCGATTGCAGCGGGCCGATCGGTAGCCGCTCCAGGGCGGCGGCGGCGATGACGCGGGCGGCGGCGAGCGCGAGACCGGCCGATTGCTCGCGATGGGTCTGGGCGACATGGGTCAGGGCCGGAATGGCCTGGCCCATGGCCTGACCGATGGCGGCGACGCCCATGGCCTCGATGCTGGCGGCCTCGGCCAGGGCCGACTCGCGCGCCTCGAACCGGGCCTGGGCGACCAGGGCCTCGACCTCGGACGGCATGTAGGCGCGCTTGGTCGGACGGAACTCGGAGGCGTGCACGACAGAGCCCGCGCCGTCGAACTCGGTGTCGAAGGCGAAGGGGCGGCTGGTGATGGGAGCGTGATCGGTCATGTCAGTAGATCAACTCGTCGTCGCCGGCCGCACCGGCCAGCATGATCTCACCGCGCGCCGCCAGATCCTTGGCGACCTGGACCATGGCCATCTGGGCGGTGTCGACATCCTTCAGGCGCACGGGCCCCATGGATTCCATGTCCTCGCGCATGATCTTGGACGCCCGCTCGGACATGTTGGTGAAGAACATCTCGCGCAGGCTTTCCGAGGCGCCCTTCAGGGCCAGGCCGAGGGAATCCTTCTCGACCGACCGCAGCAGGGTCTGGACGCCGCCCGGGTCCAGCTTGCTCAGATCCTCGAAGACGAACATCAGTGCGCGAATGCGTTCGGCGGACTCACGATTGCGCTCTTCCAGGGCGCCGATGAACCGGGCCTCGGTCTGGCGGTCGAACGAGTTGAAGATGTCGGCCATCGCCTCGTGGCTGTCGCGCTTGGAGGTGCGGGCCAGGTTCGACATGAACTCGTTGCGCAGCGTCTGTTCGATCTTGTCGAGAATTTCGCGCTGGACCGGCTCCATGCGCAGCATGCGCTGGACGCATTCGAGGGCGAAGTCCTCGGGCAGGGAGGTCAGCACGCGAGCGGCGTGGTCGGGCTTAACCTTGGACAGGATCACGGCGACCGTCTGCGGGTATTCGTTCTTCAGATAGTTGGCGAGGACCGCCTCGTTCACATTGCCGAGCTTGTCCCACATGGTCCGGCCGGCGGGACCGCGGATTTCCTCCATCAGCCCTTCGACGCGGTCGGAGGGCATGAAGGAGGCCAGCAGGCGCTGCGTCTGTTCGAAGCTGCCCATGATCGTGCCGGAGCCGGACATGCCGGAGACGAACTCGATCAGCAACTCCTCGACCACCGTCGAGCTGACAGTGCCGAGGCCGGCCATGGCCTGGGAGATTTCCTTGACCTCTTCGTCGTCAAGACCCTGCCACAGGCGGGTGTGCTCCTCGCCAAGCGACAGCAGGATGACCGCCGCCTTTTCCGGGCCGGACAGCTTCTTGGCGTCGTCGACGGATGCTTTCTTGTTTGCCATCCTGGCGACCATCAGCCTTCGTGGACCCAGCTGCGCAGGATGGACGTCGACTCATCGGGATGCTTCTCGACGAAGTCCGCGACCTTCTTGACGGACGACGCCTTCACCTGACCCTCGATACGGGCGATGTCGAGCCGCTGGTCCATGTCGGACGGACCGGTCAGCTGGCCCGCGCCGCCGACGACACTGGTTTGCAAAGAGGTGACGCCGATCTGGCCGCCGCCTGCGCCGGCCAGGGCGGGCATGCCGCCGGGACCGGTCGCCGACTTCAGCAGCGGTCGCAGGACGAAGAAGATCAGCAGCAGGCCGGTGATCAGCAGAACGAGCAGCTCGACCCCGCGCATGATGTCGTTCTTGGTGAAGTTGAACAGCGGCGAGCCGCCATCGGTGCCCCCGGCCGACACCAGGGCGTCCCGGTTGAAGCGCGCGTTAGTGACCCGCACCTGGTCGCCCCGCGTCTGGTCGAAGCCCATTGCCGCCTTCACCAGATCCTCGATCTGGGTGATTTCTTCCGGCGTGCGGGCGGTGTAGGTCGGCTCGCCGCCGGCCTCGGCGGGCGGAGCCAGCTTTCCGTCCACGGCCACGGCCACCGACAGCTTGCGCACCTCGCCCGGCTCCTTGGTCGTGGTCGTGGTGGTATTGGAAATCTCGTAGTTGGTGGTCTCGCCCGTCGTGCTCTCGGTCGAGCCGGCTGCCGCGTTGGCGGGCGCCGCCCCGCCAGGGATGTTGTTCGTTGCGGTAGCGCCGCCGTCGGGCGTACCCTCGGTGTTCTGGGACTGGGCGCCGTTGGTCGAGGTCGAACGGACAACCTGGCCGTCGGGATCGTATTTCTGCTCCTGGGTGGTGGAGCGGCTCATGTCGATGTCGGCGGTGACCTGGACCCGCGCGGCGCCCGGCCCGACAACACCCTCGACCAGATCCTTGATACGGGCCTGAAGCTGGGCCTCGGTGTTGGTCTTGGCGGCCTCGGCGGTGGCGGAGGAGAAGCCCTCCTCATCGTCGGCTGCAGCGAGGGTCTGGTTGGTCTCGTCGACCACGGTGACCTTGCCGGGCTTCAGGTTCGGCACGGACGAGGCGACGACATTGCGGATGGCGCGAACCTGGTCGGCGCTCAGGGCGCGACCGCCCAGGCCGACGACGACGGCGGCGGTGGGCTCGGCGGCGTCCTGGGCGAACAGTTCGCGGCGCGGCAAGGCGATCTGCACGCGGGCCGAAGAGATGCCGCGCATGGACATGATGGTGCGGGACAGTTCGCCCTGCAGGGCGCGCTGTTCCGAAATCTGCTGCTGGAACTCGGTCTGGCCCAGCACCGACTGGTTGTCGAACAGCTCGTAGCCCACAGAGCCGGAGCTCACGAGCCCCTTGCCGGCCAGCATTAGGCGGGCCGTGCCGACGTCGTCGCGATTGACCATGATGGTCGAGCCGTCGCCACGGGTGGAATATTTGATGCCCGCCTGGTCCAGCGAGGACGTGATCTCGCCGGCCTCGCGCAGGTCGAGGTTGGAATACAGCAGGGCGTCCGGCGCCTGGCCGACGCGCAGCATCAAGGCCACCAGGACGGCGGCGACGCCGGCCCCGACGCCGAGGACCATGGCAAGCCGCCCGATCCCAAATCTCTGCAACGCCGCCGTGAAGCCGCCCACGCGTCCCCGCCCAAATACTGTCACGGGGGAGCCGACTGCCCTCGCTAGGCAGAAACTGCCGCCCGCGTGGTTAACGGCGGTTTAAGTGTCAGGGTTAGCTCGCCGATTTTCGGGGTTAACGTCCAAGTTCGTCCAGCACCGGGCCGGCGCCGGACGGCAGGGCCGCGTCCGGATCGCTCAGCAGGGCCTCGACATCGCGGAACATCACCTCCGCCTGCCAGTCGCGGTTCAGCAGGTGCCAGCCGTCCGGATACCAGCCGGTGCGCAGGTTCGACGGATCGCCGGCGCGGATCAGGGCACGGCGCATGGGACCCTGTTCGATAATCTGGTCCTTGGCGCCGTATAGCAGCAGCGTCGGCGCCCTCACCTGCCCCAGCTTGAGGGTCGCGCTCTCCATCAGATCGACGAGGCCGGACAGGGCGTCGAACCGCGTCGAGCGGATGAAGCCCGGATCGTTCCCGTTGGCGACCAGTTCGATCAGGTTATCGGTGGCCCGGATGCGCCGGACAGCCCAATCCGGTGGCGTAATCGAGCGAGACCCCATCAGCCGCGCTGCGGCCCACAGGCTGGCGCGGTTGGGCAGGCTCTGGCTGGACCAGCCCCAGACAGCGGGGGCCAGCAGGATCAACTGGTCGGCGACAGGCGGCCGATCCGAAGCGAAGGCCGAGATGGCGACTGCCCCGCCCATACTCTCTCCCGCCACCGCGATGCGGGCGGTCGGATGGCGGGCGCGGACCAGGGCGACGACCGTGCGCAGATCCTCCGCCATCCGGGCCTCGCCCGCCCACACGCCCCGACCGGGGGACGCGCCGAAGCCGCGCTGGTCATAGGCGTAGGTGGCGATGCCGCGCTCCGCCCACCACGGACCCGCGAGTCGGAAGGCGGCGGCATGGTCGTTCATGCCGTGCAGGCCGATAACGATGACCTCCGGCTCCTCGGGTCCCCAGCGCAGGTAGGGCAACCTCGCCCCGTCATCGACAACGAAGGCGCCCCGCTCGATGCGGGGACCGGCGAAACCTGCGGGCGGCGTCAACGGCGGCTGGACATGGGGCGTGGCGCAGGCGGCGAGGCCTAGCAGCATCATGGACAGGGCTAGCGCGCGGATCATGTGGACAGGATGCCCCGGACCCTTTGGCGAAGATACGGCACGACCTCGGCCTCGAACCACGGATTGCGCCTGAGCCAGGCGGTGTTCCGCCACGACGGATGGGGCATGGGCAGGATGTCAGGGGCGTACTCCCGCCAGGCGCGGACGGTGTCGGTCATATTGGCCCTGGCCCGTTCACTGAGCGCCCAGACCTGGGCATGGCCGCCGACCAGCAGGGTCAGCTCCATCCGGGGCAGGGCCTCCAGCAGCCTGGGTCTCCACAGGGTCGCGCAGCGCTTCGGCGGCGGATAGTCGCCGCCGCTTCTTCCATTTTTCGGGGGCGCCGTGCCGGGATAGCAGAAGGCTTGGGCCGCCACGCCGATGCGGTGGTCGTCGTAGAAGGCCTCGTCGTCCACGCCCATCCAGTCGCGCAGCCGGTCGCCGGACGGATCGGTGAAGGGCATCCCGCTCTCATGCACCCGACGGCCGGGCGCCTGGCCGCAGATCAGCAGGCGGGTCTCGGGAAAGACCCGGACCACCGGTCGCGGTTCGTGCGGCAGGTCGCCGAGACACGCCCGGCAGGCCCGAATATCCGAAAGGACGTCTTCGAGGCACTCCCCTTTCCGCTCATCCCCGTGAAGGCGGGGATGCTCGGATCTAGTCGTCGGCGTCTTCATTCGCCTTGGGTGGCAGGGCGGCAAGCGCCGCAGCGGTCTCCGCCTCGGTCGGCAGGCGCAGACGGGTCACGCCGCGGAAGTTGGTCGGATCGACGACCTTGCCCTTCTTGGTGATGGTCAATTTGCCCTGACGCATCAGGCCAAGCGCCGTCGCCCGGACCTTGGGCAGGACGCGCTGCCACTGTTCGGTCTGGATATGTTTGGCCACATCCGCCGGCTCCACGGACTTGCCGCCGACGCCCTTGGGGTCAGCTTTCGCCAGGGTCTCGAAAATTGCTGCTTCGATTGGATCGCTCATGGGGCCTATATGCTGCACTGCGACAGTGAAAAGAAGGCGAGTTCGGAAATGGTCGAGAAGATCACGGTCACGGAGGGCGAGTTCACAGGTTGGCAGACGTACGACCTGCACGGCACCTTCGATCAGGTCGTGGGTCCCTTCTACTTCAAGCCGGATCCGGATGGGAGGATGCGCTGCGCCTTCCGTGCCGAGCCCAAACACATGAACGCAGGGCACAGGATGCACGGTGGCTGCCTGATGACCTTCGCCGACATCGCCCTGTTCCAGACCGCGTATCAGCAGATGGAGGGAATGAACGGCGTGACCGTACAGCTCGATTCCACCCTGATCGACGGGGCCTATGTCGGCGAATTGGTCGAGGCGACGGGCGAAGTGGTGCGCGCCGGCGGATCGCTGATCTTCGTGCGGGGCCAGATCAGCACGGGCGAGCGGACGTTGATGACCTACAGCGGGATCATCCGGAAATTCACGCCGCGCTGATCACACCCCCGCCTTGGCCGCCGGTCTCGCGCGGCAGTCGTCCAGCCAGCGGTACAGGTGGGTGAACTCCTCTGGCGGGCGGTATTTGACGAGCCTGGCGAAATCCAGCCCCACGACGCCGACGATATCGGCGATGGTGAACCGATCCAGGGCGATGAAGGAATGGTCGGCCAGGTGCCGGTCCAGCGTCTTCATGAACCGCTCAGCCGACAGCCGGTTGTAGTCCGCGACCTCGGTCTGGGCAGCCTCCAGGATGGCCAGGGCGGGGTGGGTCAGGCGCACGTTCAACATGATCGGGTTGGCCAGATAGAACTCGCAGCGGCGGGTCCACATCTCGACGATGGCCTGTTCGCGGGCGTCGACTCCGAACAGGTTCGGCTCCGGATACATCGACTCCAGATAGCGGCCGATGGCGACGGACTCCGAGATGGTGGTGCCATCGTCCAGCTCCAGCGCGGGGACGTGGGGGACGCCCACGCGGGCTCGATATTCCGGCGCCTTGTGCTCGCCCGACATGATGTCGATAGGCACGATCTCGACGTCCTCGATGCCCTTCTCGGCCATGACCCAGCGGACGCGCCGGGGATTGGGGGCGCGGTGGCTGTCGTAGAGCTTCATAGAGCGGGTCTCCGGTTCAGCGGAATATGGAGGCTGGCATGGCGCCGACAACCGCCGCCGTCATCAAGGTCGCCAGGAATCCGGCGAACAGCGCTTTCCACACCATGCCCAGCACCTCTTCGCGGCGCTCGGGAATCAGGACCGACAGACCGGTGACCGTGATCCCGACCGAGCCGATGTTGGCGAAGCCGCACAGGGCATAGGTCAGCAGCATCCGGGTGCGCTCGCTCATCTCGCCGGCCGGAACCTCGCCCAGACGTATGAAGGCCACGAACTCGGTCAGGGTCAGCTTGACACCCAGCAGCCAGCCCGCCTTGCCCGCCTCGGACCAGTCGATGCCGATGAGCCAGGCCAGGGGCATGAAGATCCAGCCCAGCAGGCGTTCGACCGTGATGTGATCGCCGAACAGCCAGAACCCGCCCAGCATGATGTTCACCAGGGCGACCAGGGCCACGAAGACGATCAGGACGGCGGAGATGTTGAGGACAACCATCAGGCCGTCGGCCGTGCCCTTGACGATGGCATCAATGGCCGAGTCGTATTTCAGCGCTGAGCCATAGTCCGCCACCTGACCGCCCTCGCCCGGCTTTTCAGGGATGATGATGCGGGCCAGCAGAACGCCCGCGGGCGCAGAAACAATGGAGGCCACCAGCACATGACCGGCGGCGTTCGGCAGGGTCGCCGAAAGGATGGTCGCGTAGGCCACCATGGTCGAGCCGGCGACGGTGGCGAGGCCGACGACCATCATCAGGAAGATCTCGGACCGGGTCAGCTTGTCGAGATAGGCCCGGATCACGATCGGACTCTCGATCATGCCGAGGAAGATATTGGCCGCGACCGCCAGGGCCGAGGCTCCGCCCAGGCCCATGGTCTTCTGGAACAGGATGCCGAAGCCGTGCGTCAGCCACTTCAGGATCTTCCAGTGCCACAGCAACGCCGACAGGGCCGAGATCACAAGGATCATCGGCAGGACGTTGAAGGCGAAGGTGAACAGGCCGCCCGCGTTGGTCACGGCATAGGGCTGGTCGCCGCCGGCGAGATAGCCGAACACGAATTTCGCCCCCTCGGACGTGGCACGCGACAGGCCGTCGACGGCGCCGGTGATCGCGGCGAGCACCGTCTGCGAGCCCGGGATGGCGAACAGGGCCAGCACCAGCACGGCCTGCACGCCGATGGCGCCCAGCGTCAGCCGCCAGGGAAAGGCGCGCTTGTTCTCCGACAGCGCCCAGCAGGCGGCGACAATGACGAACAGGCCCAGAAGGCTCTGAAGATTCAGAATGCTGAACATGGAAACGACGGTCTTCCCCACACCGGCGTCGCCGGGTCCGTCCCGGTTGAACGCCAGTGCGCGCCGGGCCGCAAGTCCATTTGTCGCAGCCCACAAGGCAGAACGGCCCGGCGTCGCCGCCGGGCCGTGCGTCTTGTCTCGAACGCGTCGTCTTACTTGATGCGGCGAACCAGCTTGCCGTAGTCGTCCATGAGGGTCAGCGACAGGTCGCCCGGCGTGAAGGCGTACTCGCCGATCGACTGGACCGGCGTCACCTCGGCGGCCGAACCGGTCAGGAAGCATTCGCTGAAGGTCGACAGTTCTTCGGGCCGAATGTGGCGCACCACGACCTCGATGCCCTTGGCCTCGGCGATGTCGATGACCGTCTGGCGGGTGATGCCGTTCAGGATGTGGGTCACGTCCGGCGTGTGGATCACGCCGTCCTGGACGAAGAAGACGTTGGCGCCGGTCGCCTCGGCGACATAGCCGCGCCAATCCAGCATCATGGCGTCCGCAAAGCCGCGCTTCTCGGCCGCATTCTTGGACATGGTGCAGATCATGTAGAGGCCGGCGGCCTTGGCCGTCGTCGGGGCCGTCAGCGGGTCGGGGCGGCGCCACTTGGCCCACTCCAGCTTGATGCCCTTCTTCTTGACCTCGGGGTCGAAATAGCTGGGCCAGTCCCAAACGGCGATGGCGACGTGGACCTTGTTGTTCAGGGCCGAGACACTGACCTGTTCCGGGCCGAGGTAGGCGACGGGGCGGACGTAGGCGTCCTCCATGCCCATCTTCGCGCAGGTTTCCCTGCAGGCCTGATCGATTTCAGCGGTGCTGTAAGGCAGCTCGAAGTCCAGCAGGTTCGCGGACCGGGCCAAACGCTCGGAATGCTCTGTCAGCTTGAAGATTTCCCCGCCATACATACGCTCACCCTCGAACACCGACGAGCCGTAGTGAAGGGCGTGGGTCAAAACGTGCGTTTTCGCTTCCCGCCACGGAATGAATTCACCATTCATCCAGATCCAACCGTCACGATCGTCGAAAGGAACCAAGGCCATTGAACAACGTCTCCTGCGCAGATTTGCCGGTTAGAACGCCCGAAGCGCCGAAGGTCAACGGCGCGCGCACGGGAATGTTCGCATGAGCAGCAGCCGTTCAGGGCCTGTGGCGGGCGCCGGCGTCGGTCGCCACCTGCTGATCGTCGACGACGACGACCGGATTCGCGAGCTGTTAAAAGAGTATCTGGCGCGCGAGGGCTATCGCGTGACGGGGGCCGCGCACGCCGCCGCGGCGCGTCGCCTGATGGAGTTGATCGAGTTCGACCTGGTCGTGCTGGACGTCATGATGCCGGGCGAGAGCGGACTGGAGCTGACCACCTGGGTGCGGTCAAAGGCGCAGCTGTCCAGGACGCCGGTCCTGCTGCTGACCGCGCGCGGCGAGGCATCGGACCGGATCGACGGCCTGTCGCGCGGCGCCGACGACTATATGTCCAAGCCCTTCGACCCGAAGGAACTGGCCCTGCGTATCGACGCCATTCTGAGACGGACGGGCGTGAAGCCGATCATGCCGCGCGAGATCAAGCTGGGCACGGCCACGTTTGATCTGGAGCGCCTGGAGCTGACCCGTGACGGCGCGCCGATGCGGCTGACCGAGGCCGAGGGGCAGTTGCTGAAGACGCTCGCCCTGCACGCCCACGCGCCGGTCGAGCGGATGGACCTGTCGCCGGACACGGCCGACATCACCGGCCGCGCGGTCGATGTTCAGGTGACCCGCCTGCGCAGGAAGCTGGAAGCCGATCCGAAGAACCCGCGCTATCTCCAGACGGTGCGTGGCGTGGGCTATATGCTGGCGCCCGACTGACATGAGGCTGCTGCCCTTCCCCGTCCTCGCGCGGTTTCTGAAGCGGCAGTTGCCGACATCGCTCTGGGGCCGGTCGCTGCTGATCATCGTCCTGCCGATCCTGATCATGCAGGGGGCGGTGACCTGGGCTTTCTTCGACATGCACTGGCAGACGGTGACGGCGCGCCTGTCCGAGGGGCTGGCCGGCGACGTAGCCTGGGCGGCGGAGAGCTATCGCGACGAACCGACCGAGGCGAACCTGGCGGTGATCGCCGATCGGGGCGAGCGATCGATGCAGTTGTCGATCGCGCTGCGGCCCGGCGCCACCCTGCCCGAGGAACAGCGACGCGGGGCGATCGGGGTGGTGGACCGGACACTGGAGGCGGCGCTGGCGTCGCGTCTGGACCAGCCCTTCTGGTTCGATACGACCCGCTATCCCGCCTATGTCGACATCCAGGTACAGCAGCCGACAGGGGTGCTGCGCATTATCGCGCCGCGGGAGCGGGCCGTGGCGACCCAGGCGCATATCTTCGTCCTGTGGCTGATGCTGGCGACGGTGCTGCTGATGAGCGTGGCCATCCTGTTCATCCGCAATCAGGTCCGCGCCATCGAGCGGCTGGCCGAGGCGGCGGAAGCCTTCGGTCGGGGCGAAATGTCGCCGAAATTCAAGCCGCATGGCGCGCGCGAGGTGCGTCAGGCGGCGGTCGCCTTCCTGGCCATGCGCGACCGGATCCAGCGGCATATAGAACAGCGGACAGCCTTGCTGGCCTCGGTCAGCCACGACCTGCGCACGCCCCTGACCCGGCTGCGGCTGGAGCTGGCGCTGGCCCCGCAGTTCAAGCGTCAGGCCGCCATGAAGGGCGACCTCGACGAGATGGAGCATATGATCGACGAATACCTCGCCTTCGCGAAGGGCGAGGCCGGCGAGGCGACGCAACCCGTCGATGTCTCGGCCCTGCTGAAGGCGGCAGGCGAGGACGTGAAACGGGCGGGGGCCGAGGTCGAGATCGCCGCGCCCGCCGACCTGACCGCCTCGCTGCGGCCCCTGGCCTTCAAGCGCGCCCTGGCCAACCTCGCGGGCAATGCGGCGGCGCATGGAGACCATGTGCGGCTGTCGGCGCGGGCTCTGGCGTCCGGCGGACTGGAGATCGCGATCGAGGACGACGGTCCGGGCATTCCCGACGACATGCACGAGGAGGCCTTCCGCCCGTTCAGTCGGCTGGACCAGAGCCGCAACCAGAACCGAAAGGGCGTCGGGCTCGGCCTGGCCATCGCGCGGGACGTGGCGCGGGGGCACGGCGGCGACATCACCCTGGCGCGCAGTGATCTGGGGGGCCTGCGGGCGCTGATCCGCCTCCCGGGCTGAAGGCATCTGCGTCACGGTGGCGTCTATCGGGCGCGGCCCTTGCGCAAGGATTGCGGAGACGGGCCGCCGAGCCCATCTTCCCTGTGACAAGGACCTCCCGGAGATCGTCATGCGCAGCTTCGCCTTTCTCGCCCCGCTCGCTCTCGCCGCGGCCCTCGCGGCGCCCGCATTCGCCCAGACGCCGCAGGTGACGGTGACCGTTGGCGGCGATCTGACCGAAGAGGTCAACAGGCTCGGTCAACGCGACGTGGATCGCCAGCTTGAACGGCTGCAGACGGTCGTCGAACGTCGCCTGGCCCGCGACGGCGCGCTCGAAGGCGCGACCATCAACCTCGTGATCACCGACCTGAAGCCGAACCGTCCGACCTGGCAGCAGGCCGCCGACAGGCCCGGACTGTCGATCATGGACAGCTTCTCCATCGGGGGCGCAACGGTGGAGGGTGAGGTCGTCACCGCCGAGGGCCAGCGACTGCCGGTGCGCTATTCGAACTATTCGAGTTCGATCGCCGAGGTGCGGGGCTACAACACCTGGCAGGACGCCGAGCAGACTTACGACCGGTTAGCGAACAATCTCGCCTCAGGCCGGCTGGTCGCCCGCTAGACTTTGCGTAAACGCATAGATTGCGTTGCGCGCCCGATGGTGGCATCGTTGTTTCAACCAGAAGAGGGTTCGAGATGACTGGTGCGAAACGCCTTTCGATGTTGCCGGCTCTTCTCGTGGGCGCTGGCGGCCTGTCCGCGTGCGCGGCGGCGAATACGGCCGCCCCGAGCCAGACCCAGACGGCCTATCAGGCTCCCAGTGCCTGTGTCCGGACCGGCCCGGTTATCAATGTCAATAGAGTCGACGATCGGACCGTCTACGTCGCCACAGAGCGGGGTTATGTCTTCCGGGTGGACATGCCCAGCGGGTGCCCTGCTACAGGGGTTATTGGAGCGTTCAGCAGCAACGTCGAGACCTGCAACGGAAGTCAGGTGAGGGTGGGGGCCGGCACCATGACCAGCCGCCCGATGCTCGTGTGCGTCGCCCAGATCACCGGCCCCTACACCGACAGCCGTGTGACCGGCCTCTGGTCACGGACCGTCGCCAACTGATCAACGCGCTCGGCGACTGCTTCAGTCGCCGGCCAAACCTTGGGCCCGGCGCACGGCGGCGGCTACGGCGGTGCTGGCCGCTGAAGCCAGTCCGTGTCCCTCGGCGAACGCCATAAGGCCCGCTTGGGTGGTGCCGCCGGTTGACGCGATGCGGGCGATCAGGGCTTCGAGCGTCGCCTCGGTAGCCGCGCCTGATCCTGCCGAGCGCAGCGCGCCGCGCGTCAGCCGTTCGGCTGCGTCCGGAGTCAGGCCTTCCGCCACTCCGGCCGCCGCCAGAGCCTGGGCGAGGGCGTAGAAGAAGGCCGGCGCCGAGCCGGCCACGGCTGTTGCGGCGTCGATCAGTACTTCCTCGTCGAGATCGACCGTGTCGGCGACAGGGTCGAACAGGGCGTGGGCCAGGGCGCGCGCGGCGGCATCATCGGACCAGATGGCGGCGACGCCCTGAGCCTGGGCCACGGCGGTCGTGGGCATGACGCGGGCCACGGCCCGGCCCGGCAAGGCGGCGGACAGGTCAGCCGCCCGGACGCCGGCCATGACGGAGATCACGGTCGCGTCGGCCGGCAGGGTCGCCAGAATCGGAGCGACGGCCTGGCGCCAGGCGGCGGGCTTGACGGCGATCACCAGGGCAAGGGTGTCAGGCGGGCAGACCGGCGGGACGGCGCGGGTCAGGACGGTGGGGCAAGGAACCGTCCCGGTCAGCCGCCCTCGGCGATCGCGGAGCCGAGGCGGCCGTGGCCGAGGAGGGTGACCTGCATCAGAGCCCTCGCGGAGGATCAGGCCGTGCCGACGGTCTCGAACAGGCAGCTGTCGATCGCATCCTGGGGCTTCTTGTGGCCGCGGATCATGAAGTCGAAGGCCGGGTAGTAGCGGTCGGCGGCCTCGACGGCGGCATCGATCATCGACGCGGCCTGGGCCAGGGTCGGTCGCTCGCCGTGCGGCAGGGCCAGGGAGTGACGGAAGACGATCTCGCCATCCTCGGACCAGACCTCGAAATGGCCCATCCAGGTGCGCTGGTTGACCATGGAGACGAGCTCGTAGGCGGCGTTGCGGCGTGACTTGGTCGCGCGCAGGTCCAGGGCGCAGCACAGCTGCAGGCAGTCGCCCTCGGGGCGCCATGCGAACCAGAGTTCGTAGTCCTTCCAGTCCCCGGCCAGGGCGAAGGCAAGGTCGCCGTCGTCCGTCCGGTCGAACGGGAGGTTCTCGGCGTTCAGCACATGCTCGACCACGTCAAGCGGATCGTAGGGGACGTCGACCTCTTGGGGTCCGGCAGCATCCATCAGGTGAACTCGATCTCGCGGGAGGGCAGGGACGACAAGGTCTCGGGCGACTCAGGGCCGCCTTCGAAAAGACGGTAGGCGTGTTCGGAGATTCGGCTCAACCGGCTGCGTCCGGGAGACGAGTTCCATCTGTGGAGGTTCCCGTCTGAGGCTTCTTCGCCTTGGTCGGGGCGGCTCTCAGCGTCGCCAGCTCGGCGCGCAGCGCGGCGACCTCAGCCTTCAGAGCGTCGAACTCGTCGCGCCGGACCAGGTCCATCTCGGCGACGACGCGGTCGGACTGGGCGCGGAAGGCCGCCTTGGCTTCCTCGCCGGCGGCCTGGGCCAGGCCCATGGCGCTGGTCGAGAGCTTGGCGAACTCGTCGAGGATGGGGTTGCGCGTCTGCATGGTCGTCTCCGGCCCGCGAGCGGCGGGCGTCGTTAAGGGAAGGTTGCCTGATATGGTGAACGAAACCTTTCCAGACACCCCCTGATTGGGGGCAATCGGGGCCGAAACGTGTCACGCTCGCGCGACCGAGCGACGCTTGCTAAAGGCGGAGCGAACCGTCGCAGGAGCCTTGCTTGACCTTTCCCGAGTTCGATCCGGTCCTGATCCATCTGGGGCCGTTGCCGATCCGCTGGTACGCCCTTGCCTATGTGGCCGGCATCGTGCTGGGCTGGATCTATGCCGCGCGGATCCTCAAGAGCGACCGGGTCTGGGCGCCGGGCAAGCCGCCACTGGCGGGCCCGCAGCTGGACGACCTGATCCTGTGGATCACCCTCGGCATCATCCTGGGCGGCCGGTTCGGTTACGCCCTGTTCTACAAGCCGGTCATGTTCCTGCAGCTGTTCACGGGTTCGAGCCTCGGCGAGCGGCTTGAGCTGTTCCAGCTCTGGACCGGCGGGATGTCGTTCCACGGCGGGATGCTGGGCTGCACGCTTGCGGTGCTGGTCTACGCCTGGAGGACGAAGGCCAATGCGCTGAGCATCGGCGACATGGCCCTGGCGGCCGCGCCGATCGGCCTGCTCTTCGGACGGATGGCGAACTTCGTGAACGGCGAGCTGTGGGGGCGGACGACGGACGTGCCCTGGGCCATCCGCTTCTGCAACGCCCGCATCGAACAGATGTACGGCTTCTGCCCGGCCGGAAACGAACCGCGTCACCCGAGCCAGCTGTACGAGGCGGGGCTTGAGGGGGTTCTGCTCTTCATCGTGCTCGGCCTGGCGGTCTGGAAATGGAAGCTGCTGGCCAAGCCCGGCTATGTCACCGGCCTGTTCCTCGTCGGCTACGGCGCGTCGCGGGCGCTGCTGGAGAATGTGCGCCAGCCCGACGCCGGGATGGAGGATTTCCCGCTCGGCCTGACCATGGGGATGATGCTGTCGATCCCGATGATCCTGGTCGGGGCGTGGTTGATCCACCGCGCGTGGAAGCGTCCTCCGGTCGCCGCCGCAGGCTGAGATGTCGCTGAAGGATCGACTGGCGCGGGAGATCGCCCTGACCGGGCCAATGACGGTAGCCGACTATGTCACCCGCTGCCTGCACGATCCCAGGGACGGCTACTACGCGACCCGGCCCGCGCTGGGCGAAGGCGGGGACTTCATCACTGCGCCCCTGGTCAGCCAGATGTTCGGCGAACTGATCGGCCTGTGGGCGGTCGAGACCTGGCATCGGCTGGGCGCGCCGGAGCGGTTCCGGCTGGTCGAGGTCGGGCCCGGCGACGGCGCCCTGATGGACGATGCGCTGCGGGCAGCACGCGTCGCGCCGGGGTTCCTTGAGGCCTGCGACCTGATCCTCATCGAGCCCTCGGGGCCCTTGCGGGAGATTCAGGCGCGCAGGCTGGCCCAGGCTGACGTCTCGCCCCGCTGGGTCGGGTCGCTGGGCCAGATCGACACCGATGCGCCGGTCATCCTGATCGCGAACGAGGTACTGGACTGTCTGCCAGCGCGTCAGTTCGTGCGGACCGACGGCGGCTGGGCCGAGCGGCGGGTCGGGGTGACCGACGACGGCGGACTGATCTTCGGACTGGTGGGGATCACCGGCGGGTTCGAACGGCCGCAGTTCGACGTCGAGCCGGGCCAGGTGGTCGAGGTCTCGGACCAGCAGGCCGCGTTCGGGCGGGATCTGGGCGCCCTGCTGCACGAGACGTCGGGGGCGGCCCTGCTGATCGACTACGGCCGCGACCGGCCGGGCGTGGGCGATACGCTGCAGGGCTTGCGGCGGCATGCGAAGGTCGATGTGCTGGCGACGCCGGGCGAGGCGGACCTGACCCAGTGGGCCGACTTCCCGGCGGTGCAGGAGGCGGCGATCCGGACCGGCGCCGACGTCACGGGCTGCGTCGGCCAGGGCGAGTTCCTGAGGCGGCTTGGGATCGAAGCGCGGGCCGAGCGGTTGTCCTCGGGAAGGCCCGAGGCGGCACCCGTCATCGCCCGCCAGCTGGCGCGGCTGACGGCGGCGGACCAGATGGGCGGCCTGTTCAAGGCGGCGGCGATCTTCTCGCCCCGCAGCCTGACCGTTCCGGGGTTCGAGGCATGACCGAGACGACGCCGATCACCCATCCGCTGCTGGATAAGGCGGGCCTTCGCCACGGCTTCTTCACGCGGCGGGGCGGGGTTTCGACCGGGCTCTACGAGGGGCTGAACACCGGCCTGGGGTCGGCGGACGACCCGGCGGCGGTCGAAGAGAACCGGCGGCGGGTGGCGGCGGCGCTGGGCGGCCAGCCCGACGATCTGGCGGCCTGCTACCAGATCCATTCCAGCCTGACGCGCGTCGCGACCGGGCCCTGGGCCGGGGAGCGGCCGGAGGGGGATGCCGTGGTCTCGGCGACAGTCGGGGTGATCCCGGCGGTGCTGACGGCGGACTGCGCGCCGGTGCTGCTGGCCGACGCCGAGGCGCGGGTGGTGGGCGCGGTCCATGCGGGCTGGAAGGGGGCCCTGGGCGGGGTCGTGCACTCCGCCCTGACAGCGATGGAAGCGCTGGGCGCGCGACCGGACCGGATTGTCGCCGTGATCGGCCCCTGCATCGGTCAGGCCTCGTATGAGGTCGGGGCCGACTTCGAGGCGCGGTTCGATCACCATGATCCGGGCGCCGCGCGGTTCTTCGTCGAGGGCGCGACGGCGGACAAGCGGATGTTCGACCTGCCCGGATTCGTCCTGTGGCGGCTGGAACAGGCGGGGGTCGGCGAGGCGGCCTGGACCGGGCACGACACCTGCGTCGACGCGGCGGCCTTCTATTCGAACCGGCGGGCATTCCAGAGAGGAGAGCCGGACTTCGGGCGGCTGATGTCGGCGATCCGACTGGTCTGAGGGTCCGCTGGGCCGACGGATTGGACTCTAAAAAACAGAGTCCAAGAGTGCAATTCGAAGAAAATCAGGCACTTATTGTCAACTCCGAATTGCACTGCGTGACACGGTGCATTCCGGGCCCGACGCGTTGACGGGCCTGGCCACAACATGGGGCTCGCTGGCCGTCACGCAAAGGGTAGATAGGAATAAATCCTCCCCGCAACTTTCGCCATCCTCGGGCGGCTCTTCACCGAGAGCGGCAGTCGCTCGTCGTAGCGATTTGGCGGCCGAGATCGGCGCAGCGACACGATCCACGATGACAGGTGACGGTGCGTCGGTCGTTGCCGCGCTTTGCTGACCAGCCACCACCCGCATCGCCACCGGTCGGCCATCGTCGGAGCGCCGAGGATGGAAGAACAACCCGAACATTTCCGTCTCCCGACCACTGGCAAACGCTGAGATGGTGAGAGGAGTTCTATCGTCAAGGTTGAAAGGAGGACGGTTCACTTCCCAGCCCAGGGGACCTCCAGGGCGTCCGCCGCTGGGCGGGTGACGCGAGGCCCGCTGTCGGGCGGGAGGCCGACGACCGATCCGACCCATTGCGGAGGCTCACAGACAGGTCCCCAGCGCGTAATGTCGCCAAGCCGACTCACCCTGTCGCCTGATCCAAATCCGAGCTTATTTGACTGACGCTCGGTGTAACCTTGCGGTGGGATCGCCCGACCGACATTCAGCCCCTTCCATGTCGGTCGGGAGGGTTCTCTCCACCTCAGGCGGCTGACCGATGTGGCGCGGTGTGTTCGATGTCCTGCCGATAGCGGGTGATGGTAGAATAACACTCACAGGAAGCTCGTTCGAGGCCGGGCCGGTCCAGGATATATATCGCCCCCCGTCCAACCCTGATCAGGCCAGCTTTCCTCAGCACGCTGATCGCCGCGTTCAGCGTCGTCCGTTGAGCCCCCAGCATCGCGGCGAGAAACTCCTGGGTCAGATAAAAACTTTCGTAGCCCGTTCGATCCTGGCACTCGAGCAGCCACCACGCCAAACGGGCCTGCACCTTATGATGCGACCGACACGCCGCCGTCTGCCGGATCTCGGCCAGGTTCAGTTCCGTATGACGGGCCACCGCGCGTTGGAGCACCACGCTCCCCCTTAGCAGACTGAGGTATTCGCTTGTTGGCATGCGGACAGCGTTCAAGTCGATCTGCACCACGGCGCGATAAAGCATACGACCACTGCCTGCCGCCTCCACCATGCCAAGCGCGCCTTCCCGGCCGACGATGCCGGTCTCGGCTTCGTCACCGTTGCGCATGACGGAAATGAGCGAGATCAAGCCCGCAATCGGGAAGTAGACCCAATCCACCTCGTCAAGCGGAAGGTAGAGGTCCGTCCCAGAGGAGACCCGGATTGGCTCCAGGGAACGGCCTAGCCGGTCCTGAACATGGGCCGGAAGCGTCAGCAGAAAGGCGTTGTTGAGCATCCCCTTCACGAGGAAACGATGTCGCGCGCTCGGATTGTCGCGATATGCTGGTCTTCCGAGAAGATATGTGCCGCATAAGCCCGCCGGTGCTGGCGCAACAGTCCCGCCGCTTCCGTCCGGGCGCCATCGACGGACTCCGCGTCCATCGGCTGCATATGCTGCACCCCGCTTAGCGAGCTTTCGACGAAACAGAAATAGATCACGACAGACTCCCCAAGCCATTTTGGCGGGAGCGTGCGGCGTGCGGTGCCGGCCTCTCTCAACCGCTGAACCCGGAAAGTCATCAGCGACAGATTGTTGTATGTCAGAAACCGACGCAGGGCGAGTCTGACTGAGACCTCGCCGCCCAACAACACTTGTGTCCGGTAGCGCTCATAGTCCTCGTGCAGTGAACAACATCTCGCGTCGGATCAGCATCGCGGAGCCTGCCAACTTTGACCGAGTTTCCGTGTCATCACCGAGCCTGCCGATATGCCTCTCCTGCGGCTGTAGAAGGTCAGGTTGAGGCGATCGACCTGCCCGAGGCGAAGTTGAAAATGACCTCAGACGCGGCCGGCATTTTCAGCAATCCGGCTTCTCGACGCGCCCACAAGAGCGCGAGACTCATAACCAGATCGGGTCCGGGTTCGCCCGATCCGCGGCATGCGTCATGGCTCGAAAGCGTCCATCGCCCACCCGGCGACCCGCTTTGTCGGTAACGATCTGTCCCCTCATTTCAGGGCGACGCGCAGCGAAGACCGGGGCCACGGCGGCGCAGAAGGCGATCCTTGAGGCAGGATGCCGGAAACGGCGAACCTCGCGACAGGTTCACGCGCGCGCCTCCCCCGGTCCACGCTCCGCATGGCCGGAGGATGACGAAAGGATTGAAGACGGGGGAGAGGGCGTCAGCCCTCGGCTTCGCCCTCGACGACGCTGTTCTGGAAATAGGGTTCGACCGTGCCCTGGAGTTTGACGGTCAGAGCATTGCCCTTGCGGTCGACAGCCTTGCCGACGGCAAGGCGGACCCAGCCTTCGGAGACGCAGTATTCGTCGACGTTGGTCTTTTCCTCGCCCTTGAACTTGATGCCCACGCCGCGCTGAAGCACGTCGGCGTCATAGTATTTGTTGTTCGGGTTGACCGAGAGACGGTCGGGGGGCGTGTCGGACATGGCGGGGCCTTCGGAAGTGACAGGCGCGGTGCATAGCCGCCCGCGCCCGATCCGACAACGCTGGACTACCCCAGGCCGCTGAACCCGCGTCCCACGCTCCAGCCGCCGTCGGCGGGCAGGACGACGCCCGAGACATAGCGGGCGTATTCGGAGGCCAGGAACAGACAGACGTCGGCGACGTCGTCGACCGTGCCCAGCCGGTTGAGCGGCACGGCGCGGGCGGCAGCGGCCTTGGCCTCCGGTGTGGGGGCAAGACGGTCCATGCCTTCAGTCCCGTCGATGGGTCCCGGGGAGACGGAGTTCACCCGCACCCCCTCCCCGCCCCATTCGATGGCCAGGGTCTTGGTGATCATGTCGACGCCGGCCTTGGCGGCGCAGACGTGAACCTGAAGCGCCATGGGAATCCAGGCCTGGGGCGCGGTGATGTTGATGATGCTGGCGCCCGGTTTGGTCAGGTGTTCGTGGGCGGCGCGGAGCACGTGGAAGGTGCCCAGGGTGTCGATATCGGTGACGGTCCGGAAGCCGTTGGAACTGAGGGCGGCGGCCGGGACCGGGAAGTTGCCCGCCGCGCCGGAGACCAGGACGTCGATCGTGCCGCGCTTGTCGCGGAAGTCGGCGATCGCGGCCTTCACCGCGTCGAAGTCGCGGACGTCGAGGCTGTAGCCCAGCGCCGGCGTGTCAAGAGACAGGCTCTCGACGGCCGCATCGACCTTGTCCTGGCTGCGGCTGGCGACGCCGAGTTTTGCGCCGGCCCTGGCGAAAGCCTTTGCGATACCGAGATTGATGCCGGAGGTCCCGCCGAAGACCATCACGGTCTTGCCGGTGAAATCAAACGCCATGGATGTCTCCCCCTGTTGTTGTTCCGGCACCGTGCACCCCGGCGAAGGCCGTGGTCCAGATGGAAAGCGCGGGCAGCTGGTCAGGGGACGCGGTGCGACATCCCGGAGGTCAGCCTCCGTGATCTGGACCCCGGCCTTCGCCGGGGTGCACGGAGCCGGGAATCACTGAACCGACTGGCGCGGCGCGGCCGGGTTGGCGGCGCCCGACGCGGCCGGCGTCGGGGCGTAGGGCTGGGGCCCTGCCGGCGCGGGAGGCGTGGCGGCCGGGGTCGTCGCGCGCGGCGTCTGACGCGCCGGGGTGCGCGGGGGCGTACGGGCCGGGGCGCGGTTGACGGCCGGCTGGGCGGCCGGAGGCGTCATGGCGGCCGGAGCGGCGGTCTGGGTCGGGGTCGGGGCCGGAGCGTTCGGCGCCGGGGGCGTCGCAGCGGCCTGGGTCGGAGCGACCGGAGCGGAGGCGGAGGCGGCGGCGGCGCGGGCGGCCAGTTGCTGGGCCTGGAAGCGACGCGCCAGTTTCTCGGTCAGTTCGCGGGCGGCGGGGGCCGGCATCTGGGCCAGGATCGCCGAGAGGCCGCGCGGCCGCATGGCCGCGGCGATCGGGAGGCGCACGCTGTCGTCGAGGGCCGTGAAAATGGGCGCCGCCTCGCGCGGGCGCATGGCGGAATAGACGGCGACCAGACGGGCGGTCTCGGCAGCCTCGCGCTCGTCGACCTGACCCAGCAGGGCCTGGACCTCGGCCTTGATGGCGTTGAGGGCGGTGATCTTGGCGTCCAGCTTCTGTTCGGCTGCGACCATCAGCGGCAGGGTGGTGGCGAAGTCGGCGTCGCGGGCGTCCAGTTCGGTGCGCCGGGCGCTGAGCGACTGAATGATGCGCAGTTCGGCCGGGGAGATGCCGGCCTGCTGGGCCAGTTGCTCCGGCGTCAGGGCGCAGACAGCCGGCGGGGGCGTGCGCGCGGCGGCGGGCGAGGCGACGGTTTCGCTAGCGGCGGCAGTGGCTTCTGCGGCCCAGGCGCTGGCGCCCTGGAACAGGTCAGGCCCGGCGCCGACGGCGCGCACGGCCACGACCCCGCCGATGGCGACGGCGATCAGGGGCAGGAGGCGGGGCAGCTTGGCCATTGCGTCATCAGTCCAGTTTCGCCCTCAAGTCGCCGGGTACTGCGGGCGAGGCATGGGGCGCAAAAAAGCGTTAGGCGGCGAACATGTCGTCGTCGGGGGCGAGGTTTACGCGCGCACGGTTGAGGGTTTGCTTCGCGGCGTGGTTAGCGGTCAGAGCGTGCAGGATGGCCTGGACGTTGCCCGCGCCGGCGGCGGCGGGGACCGGCGTGGCCATGCCGTGGATACGTTCGGCCAGGGCGGCCATGCGGAAGGCGCGGTCCTCGGGGTCGGCGGCGGCTGGGGGCGTGGGTTCGGCGTTGACGTTCTCCCTCCCCCTGCGGGGGAGGGTAGTCGCGGAGCGACCGGGTGGGGGCGACTCAGCAACGCGCGGGCGATCGGTGTCTGGTTCGCCTTGCCGCCCCCACCCGGTCTCCGCTTCGCTCCGACCACCCTCCCCCGAGGGGGAGGGAGAAGAGCGCCCCGCCCGCGTGATCAGTTGCTCCAGCTCGGTTTTCAGCGTGCGGGCCTTGATGATGCGGTCGTGCAGGAGGTCGGCTTCCTCGCCCGAGGCGCGGAGCGATCCCAGGGCGTTCTCGGCGCGGGCGCAGGCGGCGTTCAGTTCGGTCACGGCGCCGGCGAAGGCGATCTGGCCGGCGCGGAGCTGGCTCAACTTCTTCTCCAGGCGAACGCCGTAGCCGAGGGCGGCCACCAGCAGCAGCATCAGGATGGCGTCCAGGATCATGCCGGTCATGTTAGCGCCTTCCCTTGGTCAGGCTGTTGGCGGTCTCGACGCTGATCGGCGCCTCGACCCGCACTGCGATGTACTGGCCCTTGCGGCCCATCTTGCCCGTGGTGACCGGGATGGTGCCGCAGCGGATCGAGACGTCGGAATCCGGCGTCGCATTCAGCATGAAGGTGTCGCCGACCTTGAGCCCCAGGGCCTGGGACAGGGGCACCTGCTGCTCGTCGAGGACGGCGCGGACCTCGGTGTCCGTGGTCCAGAGCTCGGTAGCCAGGTGGCCTTCCCAGATGTTGTCGCGGCCGAACTTTTCACCCATGAACTGCTGCAGCAGCATCTTGCGGATGGGCTCCAGCGTCGCATAGGGCAGCAGCAGTTCGACCCGGCCGCCGCGGTCCTCCATGTCGATGCGCAGCTTGACCAGGATGGCGGCGTTGGCCGGGCGGGCAATGGCGGCGAAGCGGGGGTTGGTCTCCAGACGATCCAGATTGAAGTGGACGGGCGTCAGAGGCTCGAACGCGGCCTGGGCATCGGCGAGGATGACCTCGACCATCCGCTGGACCAGGACCCGCTCGATCGTTGTGTAAGGACGGCCCTCGATGCGCAGTGCCGCCGTGCCGCGACGACCGCCCAGCAACACGTCGACGATCGAATAGATCAGGTTGGAATCGACCGTCAGCAGGCCGTAATTGTCCAGCTCCTCGGCCCGGAACACCGCCAGGATCGCTGGCAGGGGGATGGAGTTCAGATAGTCGCCGAAGCGGATCGAAGAGATGTTGTCGAGCGAGACCTCGACGTTGTCCGAGGTAAAGTTGCGCAGGCTGGTCGTCATCAGCCGCACCAGGCGGTCGAAGACGATCTCGAGCATCGGCAGACGCTCGTAGGAGACGAGTGCGGAGTTGATGATGGCGCGAATGCCGGTCCGTTCGGAACCATCGTCGTCGCCGAGGTCGAAACCGAGGAGGTTGTCGATCTCGTCCTGGTTCAGGACGCGTTCGGAGGCAGCCGCGCCGGCCCGGTCCTCGCCGAAGGAGTCGGCGGCGGCGAAGGGATCCAGTTCGCTCTCGGTCACGCCGGCGTCGCTCATCGCGTCCGCCGGATTTCGTCAGGCGACCGCCCCGTGCCGGAGCATGAGCTGGTCAGAACACCGCTGACGCGTTTCGGGCTCATACTTACTGAACCAGCATTTCTTCGATGAGCACGGCGTCGACCGTTGCCGGGGCGGCGACCAGGTTCACGCGACGAAGGATTTCGGCGCGCAGCTGGAACTGGCCAGCCGAACCGGCCAGATCCTCGGGCCGCAGTTCTCGCAGGAACCCCTGGAACATGTCCTGCATGCGCGGCATCTCGCTCTGAAGCCGATAGGCCAGATCGATTTCCTTCATCTCGAGCGTCAGGCCCAGCTTCATCACCGTGGGACGGCCGTCCGGGGACTGGATGTTCACCACCATGTCCGGCAGGGTCAGGAAGGTCACGCCGTCAGGCCCCTCGCTGATCTTGCCGAGCGACGGGTCGGCCTCCCCCTCGGGCGCAGCGCCGTGGCCGCCGCCCTTCTTTTCCTCGCCGTGACCGCCGGCCTTCTCCTCGCCGTGACCGCCCTTGGCCGCCTCTTCGCCTGCAGCGGCGGCCGGCTTGGGCTGGAGCATGAAGAAGGCCCCTGCCCCGCCCCCGCCCAGGACCAGGACCAGCAAGGCCACGGGCGCGATGATGAACAGCAGCGGCAGCTTCTTCTTCTTGGGCGGTTCGTCGCCATCGACTTCGGCGCCGTGGGCGACGGCCAGGTCGGTTGCCCCATCCTTGGGCGCCTTGTCCTTCTTCTTGCCGAGTTTGATCATGCGGAGCCTGCCCCGGGAATTCCCAGAGACCAGGATGGCCCCGGTTTGGTTAACGCGAGGTGTAAATCCGGCAAGATTTGCCGGGCGTCGACGGCCTGAAACCGGGTGAAACGCCCGCAGGACGGGCATTAACCGTGTTGGCACGGTCGTTGCGTGGGAGGGAGCGAAGGAGCTTCGGAGCCTACGTGGAAAACGCCGCCTACATCGGACTGTCACGGCAGATGACGCTGCGTCGCGAACTCGACATCGCGGCCAACAACATCGCCAATGCGGACACCACCGGCTTCAAGGCCGAGCAGTTGCTGCTGGGCACCGAGGTCGGCAACCGCGCACGCAACGACTCGGTACGGCCAGGCGTCAGCTTCGTGCTGGACAAGGGCGTGGGCCGCGACTTCTCGCAGGGCTCGCTGGAGCAGACGGGTCGTGACCTGGACTTCGCCATCGACGGCGAGGGCGCGTTCTTCAAGATCCAGGACGGCGCCAACGAGGCCTATACCCGCGACGGCGCCTTCACCATCAGCCCCGAGGGCGAACTGGTCACCAAGGCCGGTCTGCCCGTGCTGGGCGAGGGCGGCCCGATCGTCATCGACCCGGCGCGGGGCCCGATCACCGTCGCCGACGACGGCAACATCAGCCAGAACGGCATCGCCATCGGCCAGCTGGGTCTGGCCCGGTTCGACAACCTGGCAGTCCTGTCCAAGGAAGGCGACGGCCTGTACCGCAACGCCTCCAACGCCGTCCCCATCGATGCCACCGGAGCGCAGGTGCGCCAGGGCATGCTGGAGGGGTCCAACGTCAATCCCCTCGTTGAAATCACCCAGTTGATCGAGATCAGCCGCGCCTACGAACGCGCGTCGAAAATGATCGAGAACGTCTCCGATCTGTCCCGTCGCGCCGTCGAGCGGCTGGGCAAGTCGAGCTAAGGAACACCTGAATGCGCGCTCTCAGAACCGCTGCCTCCGGCATGGCCGCCCAGCAGCTGAACGTGGAGGTCATCTCCAACAACATCGCGAACATGAACACCGTCGGCTACAAGCGCCAGCGAGCCGAGTTCCAGGATCTGATCTATCAGAACGTCGAACGGATGGGTGCGCAGTCGTCCAGCCAGGGCACGGTCGTCCCGACTGGCGTCCAGGTCGGCCTGGGCGTCAAGGCGGGCAGCGTCTATCGCATCACCGACCAGGGCACGCCGCAACAGACGGGCAGCGACTACGACGTCGCCATCGACGGCCAGGGCTATTTCCAGATCACCCTGCCCTCCGGCGAGATCGGCTTCACCCGCGCCGGCAACTTTTCCCTGAGCGGCGAGGGCCAGCTGGTCACCGAGGACGGCTATTCGGTCGAACCTGCGATCTCGATCCCGCAGGACGCGGTCGACGTCATCATCTCCAAGACCGGCCAGGTGCAGGTCATCACGGCAGGTTCGCCCGAGCCGGCGACCGTGGGTCAGCTGGAGCTGGCGACCTTCTTCAACGAGGCAGGCCTGGAAGCCATCGGGGACAACCTGCTGCTCGAGACCGCCGCGTCCGGCCCGGCCACGACCGGCACGCCCGGCGAGACCGGCTTCGGCCAGTTACTGCAGGGCTATACCGAGGCGTCGAACGTGGACGCCGTGACCGAGATCAGCTCGCTGATCATCGCCCAGCGCGCCTATGAGATGAACTCCAAGGTCATCTCCACGGCCGACGAGATGATGAGCGTCGCGTCCCAGGTCAAAGGCTGATGATCCGGCTTCTGACGCCAATCCTGACGATGGGGGTGGCCGCTCTGGCGCTGGTCGCCGCCCCCGCCCTCGCCCTCGCCGACCCGGTGATGCTGCGGGCCAATCCGGTCGACGACGACGGGCGGGTGACCTTGGGCGATATCTTCGACGGAGCCGGATCGGCCTCGGGCGTCGTGGTGGCCAATCGCGCCGGGCCGTCGGTCGTGTTCGAGGCCGGCCAGCTTCAGACCATGGCCTCGCGCGCAGGCCTTCAGTGGGCCAACCCGCAGGGTCTGCGCCGCGTGGTGGTCCGCAATGCCGCGCTCGCGCCGGGCACCGCCGCTCCGACCACCGCCGGCGTCGCTGCCGCCCCCGCCGCAACCCGGGGCGCCACGACCGAGGTCCTGACCTATGCCCGCAACCTGGCGGCCGGGGACGTGGTGCAGCCGGAGGACATCATCTGGTCCACCGTACAGGCGCATCTGGCGCAGGGCGGTTCGCCCTCCGACGCCGAACAGGTCATCGGCCTGAGCGCCCGCCGGGCCCTGCGCGCAGGAGCCGTGGTCGGCGCCCGGGATCTGGTCTCGCCGCGCGTCATCGCCCGCAACGATTTGGTCGAGGTGGCCTTCATCGCCGGAGGGGTGAGGCTGACCGTCATCGGACGCGCGACGCGCGACGCCGCTGTCGGCGAGCCCGTGCCGGTCCTGAACACCACGTCCGGCCGCACCATCGACGCCGTCGCCTCCGGACCCGGTCAAGCCATGGCCGGCGCCGGGGCCCGCGCCGCCGCCGCCTCCAACCAGTTCGCCCGCCACGGAATGTAAGTCATGCGTAAGCCCGTCCTCGCCGCCGCCCTCGCCGCCCTGTCTTTGGGCGCCTGCTCCACCGTCGTCGAGACGGTGCAGGGCCCGCAGCTGGCGCCGATCGGCTATCCGGCCCAGCTGGTCCCGGTCAGCCAGGCCTATATCGCCGCGCCCGAGCCGCGCTCGGCCAGCGCCAACTCCCTGTGGCGGACGGGCGCGCGCGCCTTCTTCGGCGACCAGCGGGCGCGGAACATCGGCGACATCCTGACCGTCAACATCGACATCAACGATCAGGCCCAGACCTCGAACACGACGAACCGCAGCCGGACCAACGACATCACCGGCGGGGTGACCAACTTCTTCGGGCTGGAGAACAGCCTGGGCCGCGCCTTCCCTGGCGGCTTCGACCCGCAGGCCCTCGTCGGCGTTCAGGGCCAGTCCAACGCCAACGGCACCGGCTCGGTCAACCGTTCGGAGCGGGTCAGCCTGACCGTCGCCGCCGTGGTCACCGACATCCTGTCCAACGGCAACCTTGTCATCCAGGGTCGGCAAGAAGTGCGCACCAACCGCGAGGTGCGTGAACTGACCGTCGCCGGCATCGTGCGGCCCGAGGACATCTCCTCGGCCAATACCATCGCCCACACGCAGATCGCCGAGGCGCGCATCAGCTATGGCGGGCGCGGCGACATCAGCCGGGTCCAGGCCACCCCGGCCGCCCAGAGCCTGGTGGAGCGGTTCAGTCCATTCTAGGGCGCTAACGCGCGCGACGCGGTCGCGCCCTGCTTGAGCGCGGCCCAACTCTCTCCCTGCACCCCGGCGAAGGCGGGGTGCACGGAGAGAGTGGGTTAACACCGTGTCCTGAACATCACGGGTCAGTCAGGACCGAAGCTTTGCCGTGAACCGTTAACGGAAACCCGCGTTTGGCCTTCAGACGCAAGGTTTCCAGTGATGTTCAAGGTTCTCGTTCCCGCCGTCGCCGCTCTCGGTCTGGTCGCCTTCGCGGCCCAGTCCAGCGATGTCGCGCCCGACCTCGCGACTGCAGGCCTCATGGCCGCGCCGGTCATGGGCTGGAGCGTGCATCACGAGGGCGCCCTGGCGAAACTGGCCTATGGCGTGGCCAACTCCGATCAGCTGGCGCTCATGGTCACCTGCATGCCGGGCGACCGCATCGCCGCCGTCTATGGCGACGTCCAGGTCGAGGGCGCGCGCATGACGCAGGCCAGCATCGAGATCGATCCCCTGTCGGGCGGCTCTGCCGATGAAACCACTATTGCGGTCAATGATCCGGCCCTGGCCGGGCTGGCCCGCGACGGCCGAATGACGGTTGTCGGCGACGCTGGCAGCTTCCAGCTGGCCGCGAGCACCGAGGAACGTCACCTCGTGCGCGATTTTCTGTCCTATTGTTCTCCGGGACGGGCATAGATACCCAGTCCGGGCGGGGGGCCTGAACCATGACACTGCTGACGATGATCGCTGCGATTGCAGCGCTCCAAGGTGCTGCGCTCCAGGGTGGCTGGACCTGGACCCTCTATGAGGACGGGCCGCTGGTGCTGGCCAACGAGATCCCCGACACGCCCCAGCTGAAGGCCATTCTGGAATGCCAGCCGGGCGCCGGCGTGGCGCGGCTGGACCTGTTCGGCGCGACGGCGGCGGGCATTGCCACCATCGTCTCGGGAACGGCCACCGCGACGGGCGAGAGCGAAGCCTTCTCCGACCATCAGTCGGTGGCCCTGCGCACCGATCATCCGGTCTTCGGCCAGTTCCTGGTCACCGGCGCGCTCGACGTCGCCGTGGGCGGGGCCCACCAGGCCGTGGCGGTGCCGACGGCCCACCTTGCCAAACTGCGCCGCTTCACCGAGCTTTGCAGCGGGTGAACCGGGGAGGTCGCATGCGGATTCTATGGCTGCCGGTCCTGGCGATGGCCGCACTGGAGACGGCCTGCGCCAGCGTGGAGGCACCTGAGCCCGTGGTCGTGGCCGCCGCGTCGCCGGCGCCCGCACCGGTGGCCGGCTACGACTGGCACTATACGCCGGACGGGGACATCGCCCGGCTGGCTTACGGCGTCGAGGCAAGCGACGACCTGCGTCTCGGCCTCGACTGCACGGCGGGGTCCGGCAAGGTCGATCTGACTGCGCTCGGCCAGACCGGCGATCGCGAGATCTCTCTGGAATCCGGCGGAGAGACCGAGCGGTTCGCCGCCGAGGGCGAGCCGTCGCAACTGCATGACGGCGACATCCTGACCGCCACGGCCGCGACCCGCGACCCCGTGCTGCAGCGCTTCCGCCGCGTCGGCTGGATCGCGCAATGGGTAGACGGGAAGCGGGAGGTCTATGCGCCACATTCGGGGTCGGAGGCGGGGGTGGAGCGGTTCTTCGCGCTGTGCGGCTGACCTGGGGGCAGGGCCGTGGCGGTGCTGTCAGTCCAACGCCAAATTTTCTCCAAGTGACGCATTATGGGCAGATGACGCGATGCCTATGTGGCGCGCATCTCCCACTCGGCCAGGGCGGCTGAGCGGTGGGCTTTGTATGTCTCTCTGCTGATGAGGTGGCGATCCTGATTGAAGTGGTTGTGGAAGGCGGCGTGGACTGAGCTGAACTTCTGCAGGGTCTTCATCTGGCGGAACCGCAGCCTGGCCCGCTCTCGTCGTCGGAACGGCAGGTGTGAGTTCTCGACTCGGTTGTTCGCCAAACGGCCGACCTCCTGGCTGGCGGTGTTGCCCAGCTCCTTCATCGCGGCCTTGTAGGATCGCAGCCCGTCGGTCGTGATGGCCTTGGCGCGACCGTGCCGCTTCATGATTTTCTTCATGAAAGTCAGAGCCGCGGCCTTGTCCCTGGTCTTGCTAGCAAAGGATTCCAGCACCTCGCCCTCCTGGTCCACGGCGCGCCAGAGGTAATGCATCTCGCCGTTGATCTTCACGTAGACCTCGTCGAGATGCCACCTCCAATGGGTGAAGGCCCCCATGTGCTGAACCCACTTTCGCCGGATCTCGGCGGCGAACATCGGGCCAAACCGGTTCCACCACAGGCGCACCGTCTCATGGCAGATGTCGATGCCGCGCTCGGCCAGCAGGTCCTCCACATTCCGAAGCGACAGCGGGTACTTTACGTACATCATCACCACCGTCCGGATCACCTCCGGCGAGCTGTCGAAGTAGCGGAACGGGTTGGTGCTCTTGGCCATCCCAAACAGCTAGCCGCCCTCCCCTTACCGCCGGCCTAAGTTTGGGCTGACAGAGCCTCGTTCGTCCACCCGTGGCGGCGTAGGACGCCCTCATATGTCTCAATGTTTTCAGTCAAAATCTGAATGGCCTCCTCGCGCGTCATACCCTCCGCAAGGAGCCCGCCACCTTTGACGTCGGACAATGTTTTGACTGCCTCGTCGCGGTATCGGCGAGTGTCGGACAGGATGTCGATCAACAGTTCCATGACGGTATGATGGGCCCTTAGCCGGTCCTGCGCCACGGCCAACGGAGCCGCCGATTTCAAACTGAGACACCAACCACTTTCAGACCAGAGTGCTTCATCGCGATATAGGGCGCGGGGACGTTCGCGGAGCAGCAACCGAGGAGGAAAGCGACCCCCACCACGGCCATCCAAATCCAAGGGGTCGATCGCGGCTCTCCAACCAGATCCTCTGAACTCATCACGTTTTCCCTACTGAGGTCTCGGAGGCGTCTAACCCGCTGTGATTGGATCGGGGCTTGCCGCGTCGGCCGTGCGGCGTAGGCGCAGTAGGTCGCGAGCCACCGAGCGACTCTGCAACTGTTGAAGTTCAGCGTAGCCGAACCCTTCCGCCTTCAGCAGTACGAGGAGATCTTTGCTGCTCCGACACTTGCCCGATCCGGCAATCGCGTAGGCGCGCTCAAGAAGTCTGTCGTTTGACATTCCAGGAACCTCGCACGCCACGAGTAAGTTGTGGAGTCGGAGCCGGCTGACGCGAGGGGTGGCCCGGCAACTGCGCCCCTCCAGGCTTCCTCACGGCTGCAACCTTGGCCCTCGGTTCACGCCGGGGGCTTTTTGCGTTTCAGCCGTCCTGCTGCGCCCTGATCCGCGTCGACCTCGCCACGTCGTGCCGATTGGTCGAGATCATGGGCGTGGTGTGTTGATCGGCGTTGAAGGCGGGACCTCACCCGATATGAAATAACATATTGAAGGAGCTTAATATTTCGGGACGAGACGGGGTCCCGACAGACGCCTGTCAGCATGCGCGCCAACGTATTGTTATATGGCGAATTCAACCACCTAGGCTGCCACTCGATGGGGTCCGATTTCGACGCCGATCCACAATCACGGTCAGGATGCGGAAGCGGCGGCCATCGGTGAGCTGGTCGGACACGAAGTCCAGCGACCAGCGCTGGTTCGCGACCAGAGGGATCTCCAGCGGACGCCGCGTGCCCATTGCCCGTTTACGCCCGCCGCGCCGGCGCACCGCCAGCTTCTCCTCACGGTAGATCCGCTGGACCCGCTTCTTGTTGACCGCATGCCCCTCGCGCCGGAGCATCACGTGCAGGCGTCGATAGCCGAACCGCCGACGCTCCTGAGCCAGGGCCTTCAACCGATCGCGCAAGGCGCCGTCGTCCGGTCGTGTCGCCTGGTAGCGCACGCTCGTCCGATCCACGCCCAGCACCCGGCACGCCCGCCGCTCGCTCATCTCGTAGACCGACTGCAAGTGCGCCGCCGCCTCTCGATGCGCAGCGGGCGTCACCACTTTTTTCCCAGCAGATCCTTCAGCGCGACGTTGTCCAGCATCGAGTCCCCCAGCATCCGCTTCAGCTTGGCGTTCTCGTCTTCCAGCGCCTTCAGCCGCCGGGCCTCTGACACGTCCATGCCGCCGAACTTGGCCTTCCACGTGTAGAAGGTCGGCGAGCTCAGACCGTGCTTCCTGCACAGATCCGCGACCGGAACACCGGCCTCCTGCTCGCGCAGGATCCCGATGATCTGCTCTTCCGTGAACCGTGATCGCTTCATTCCGTCCGTCCTTTCGAGGGGCGGACTCTAGCTATTCCTGGAGGAGTTTCAGGGGGTCATGTGTGGACGACCTCCAAGACGCAAGAGTAAAAACGACGTTGGCGCTCGGTCGAGTGCAGTCATGTGTTCGGCCTGTTGATGCAGCTGTGTGAGCTGCTGGCCTTGATGAAGTCCGCGGACCCGCTCCCTAATCACGTCAACGCGCTCGAAGCACTTTGACCCCCTGGGTTTCACCGGTCCCCGGCTGCGGCCGATTCGTCATCACGTCTCATCACTCTTTCGTCTACGGCGCCAATCCTGTGTAGGGACCGGGCCGATCTCTCTATGCCGTCATCGGCCTGTAGTCCTCCTATCGCGCCATCAGGGTCCAGGCGATGCGAGCGGTTTTGTTGGCCAGGGCGACGGCGGCGACCTTTGGCTTCTTGCGTTCGAGCAGATTGCCGACCCAGCCCTCCCGACCGCGCTGGCGTACCATCCGCAAGACAGCGGTGGCGCCGACGACCAGAAGCCGGCGAAGATAGCCGTCGCCCATCTTGCTGATGCCACCTTGGCGCTCCTTGCCGCCGCTGCTGTTTGCTCGAGGTGTGAGACCCAGCCAAGCTGCGAACTGTCTCCCCGAACGGAAGAGCTTCGGATCCGGCGCACTGGCGGCCAGGGCGCTGGCTGTGATCGGCCCGATCCCGGGGATGGTCGCCAATCGCCGGCTCGTCTCGTCCTGTCTGTGCCACTCTAGAATCTGACGCTCCAGTCGGCCTATCTCCGCGCCAAGCTGCTCGAGCTGATCTGCAAGCCCTCCAAGAGCAGAGCGCGCCAGATCCGGCAGACCCTGATCATCGTCGCGCAAAGCCTTGAGGGCCACCTGCACTCCGGCATGCCCTTGAGGCGCGACGATACCGTACTCGCCGAGGTGGCCTCGCAGTGCGTTGATCAGCATCGTCCTCTGGCGGACGAGCAGGTCACGGGTCTTGTGCAGCATAAGAACCGCCTGCTGGGCCTTCGACTTCACAGCCCCAAACCGCATGGTCGGCCGGGTAACAGCCTCGGCGATGGCTTCGGCGTCGGCGGCGTCAGTCTTGCCTCGCTTCACATAGGCCTTCACGTACGCTGGCGTTATGAGCCGTGCATCATGGCCGAGCGCCATCAGTTCGCGAGCCCAATGGTGGGCGGAGGCGCAGGCTTCGATTCCGACAAGGCAGGGACCGATCGATTGAAAGAAGGCCAGCACCTGGCCCCGTCGGAGCTGCCGCCGAACGACGACAGCACCGTCAGCGGCTACTCCGTGTACCTGGAAAACGTTCTTCGCCAGATCGAGCCCGACGACAGCGATGGTCTGCATGATACCGCTCCTAGACGTGACGTCCCTGATGACGACTGCTCCAGAAAAGCTGGTTAGGCGGAGGTCGTCCACACCATCACGTCAGGCATCGAGTTAACCGGGTTTTTGCTGCCCATAACCCGGCTGCATCAGAAAGCTCGCTAGTAGATGATCCGTCGTCGCCGCCCTTGCCGTCGCTCGCACATCTACTTAGCGTTGCGGGCACAGAGGGGGCTCCGCCAAATGACAGACCTGACCGCACCGACCGGTGTGTCCGATCGCATCGGCGAGCTGGACATTATCCGCGGCTTTGCCCTGTTCGGCGTGCTGTGGATGAACGTCGAAGGCATGGGCGGCTTCGTCGTGCCCCGCGAGGCCGTGCATGGCCTGACCCAGTTCAAGGTGCTGGAGGACGTGGTCGGCTTCCTGTCGGTCCAGATGATGGGCGGCAAGGCCCAGGCCCTGTTCTCCATGCTGTTCGGCTTTGGCTTCGCCATCATGATGGACCGCATCGGCGCGCGCGGCGGCAACGGCACCGCGGTCTATCTGCGCCGCCTGGCCGTGCTGCTGGCCATCGGTGTGGCGCACGCGTCGCTGCTGTGGATGGGCGATATCCTGAACGCCTATGCCCTGATGGGCTTCCTGCTGCTGCTGACGCGGCGCTGGTCGGACGGCTGGCTGCTGACGGTCGGCGTGATCCTGACCGGGCTGCTACCCTCGGGCATCATGGCCTGGTACCAGATCACCGGAGACGGCGGCCCGCCCGGCTTCGTGGCGATGATGGAGGCCGGTGCCGCCCGGCTGGAGCCTCTGGTCCTGAACGGCGACGACTACTTCGCCTTCGTCGCCACCAGCTTTCGCGGGGCCTTCCTCGAGTTCTTCACCGAGCCCCTGGCCCTGTCCTATTTCGGCTGGATCCTGGGCCGGTTCATGATCGGCAGCTGGATTTACCGCCAGGGCTGGCTGCAGGCCCCGGAGCGACACCTGAAAGGCTTCGCCGTCGTGGCCGCCACCTTGATTCCCGTCGGGCTACTGCTGCAGATGACGCGGCCGATCATGCGGTCGCTGGAGCTGGAACCCATGACTTGGGCCCAGCCGCTGTTTCGTGGCCTGAATCCTGCCGTCGCCGTGATCCTGGCCATCGGCTACGCTGCCCTGATCGTCATTCTATGCCAATGGCCGACCGTGCGGCGTCGCCTGTCCAGCCTGGGTTCGGTCGGCCAGATGGCCCTGACCAACTACCTGACGCAGAGCCTGTTCTTCGTTTTCGTCCTGTACGGTTTCGGCCTGGGGCTGCTGCCGTGGATGGGGCCGACGCTGGCGCTGGTTTTCTCGGTCGGCGTGTTCGCCCTGCAGGTGCTGTTCAGCCGCTGGTGGCTGGCCCGGCATAGGTTCGGCCCGGCCGAGTGGCTGTGGCGCTGGGCGACTTATGGCGTCAGGCCGCCGCTGCGACGCTGATCGGCAACGCCGCTGCCAATGACCGCTGGGTCGTGCCCCGTCATTGGCCCCACGTCAGAAAGCAGACATTCGACAGCCGCGCCGGGAGCGGACGTTGCCCGGGTCTCTTTCGGGGGGGTAGCTGACATTCAAGAAGTGAGGAGCCTTAAGAATCAAAATCCAACCACCTGCTGATCACATCAGGTTTGTCGAGTGCCGACGCCCGCCACTACTGACATGAGAACTATCCCGATGCCGGCACCCGACATCAGGCCTGACAAGAGATCGGTCGAGATGCCGAACAGCGGCCCGTGCGCCCAGCGGCCAAGGAACAGCCCAGCGACGATGAGTGCCAGACCGAACGGCATGGCTGCGTATGCGAGACGTGAGTTTCTGAGCATTTTCAAGGTATCCGTTTAGTCTTTCGCCCCCCTTAGCGGAGAATGGCGAAGCTGCAACACCGCGTTTGAGGTGATGATTCCAAGGATAGCTAAACGTCCGCTTTCGGGTGCCGCTATCCTGGCCAACGGGCTGCGCCAATGCAGGCGAGGGCGGCGGCAAACACTAATCAGTCGGTGGATGCAGTGCATCGACGATGCTCTTCAGCGCCACTACTGCCATTTCCGGTCGGGTCTGGCACTCACTGATGAGGCGCAGGCGATCAGGGCCGAAATCCGGTGTGATCCGGACGCTGGTCATGGTCCGCTCCCTAAAAAGTCGTGTCGCCGCAGGCTGGCGAAGCAGAACCCGGATATCGGTGTGGCGTGGATCGGCCTCAAGCCGACGCAGAAGGCCGTCGATCGCGGAAGGGCTACCTTCGATCGCCTGAAAGAACCAGCCGTCGCAGATGGCCAACGCGCCGGTCAGGCCGTCTTTGCCGTTGTTGCGCTGTGACACCGCGAGGATGTCGGCGATGATCCCAAGCGACTCGGTCGGCCCTGTGGCCAGACTAAAGTACGCCATCAGCTCCAGCTTGCGCATCAGACCGGCGCGCCCGCGCCAAAGCAGCTCCGCGCAATGCGCTCCGGATCAAAACCGCTGTTCAATGCAGCTAGAAAGAACGAGACACGGGCCGCGCCCGCCAACGTATAGCCCTTGCCTGAGCCGCGAACCACGCCTGGGGTCTTCGCCGTTTGTGCGAACCTCATTTCCACAGCCCGAACCTCTCTGAATCTTCGGTCCGGCACCGCAACCCTGGACAGTCCACCTGTTGAGCAGGACCGCTAACATTTCCACGCGGTCGAACGCCGCATAGGGATCTGCGCCCCGAATACTGGAGGCGCTGTCAGGGAAAACTTCCGTCGGCTCAGAAGCCGCTACCCCACGACTCCATCAAGCAATAACGGCCGACCGAGCGGGGTCAGCGTCGGCGCGAAAACGCCGAAACGCGGGCCTGCTGATCAGATACTGTATGCGCTTCTCTGCGGCTCGCGAAGGCAAGCCATAGGCGCTCAGTTCGACTGGAACGCCCTGCCACGATTGCCGATCAGCACCCAGCCGGCGTTCGTCGGCTTATAGCCGCCTTTAGGCTTGGCGACGGCCAGCCCCAACACCGCCAGCTCTGGCCCCCCGCTTGGTGCCGCCGCACGGGCGGGGTCGACCATATCGAGCAGGGCCTCGACGCGTTCGGGGTCGGTCATCATCAAGAGGTCTCAACTGAGGGCTGGAGAGGCGCGTGGTGAAGGTCCAGCTCAGCTCCATCCGCGTTCGCGGATGTAGGCCTCCAGCGCGGCGATTCGCGTGGCGTCCGACGGGTGGGTAGAAGCGAACTCCGGCTGACCCGACTGGCGCTGCTGCGCCATCAGACGCCACAGGGCCACGGCCTGCGACGGACGGAACCCGGCCGAGTTCATATAGTCGACCCCCAGCCGATCGGCTTCCAACTCGGCGCGACGAGAGTAGGGCAGCAACAGGCCGTATTGGGCCGCGATGGCCCCGAACGATCCTACGGTCTGCCCGCGCGATCCGGCCACGCCTTGCGCCACCTGCAGACCCAGATTGGTCAAGGCGGTCGAGGACGCCCGTTCCGCCGGGTGCCGGGCGACGACGTGGCCCATCTCGTGGCCGATCACGGTCGCCAGCTGATCGTCATTCTGTACCAAGGCCAGCAGGCTTGTCGTCACGCCGATCTTGCCCGACGGCAGGACAAAGGCGTTCGGGCTTTCGCTGTTGAACACCGCATAGTCCCAGCTGCGATTGCTCAGGCCCGCCGCCTCGACCAAGCGGTTCCCGACCCTACGGATACGGTCGACCGAAGCGCCTGTCAGCGCGGGGTTCTGGGTCCGAAGCAGCTGCTGCCAGGCCGCTTCGGATTGCTGCTCGAGACCGGTCGAGTCAGCGAGAATCAACTGATTGCGGCCGAGCGTATCGTTGTAGGCGCACCCTCCCAAGAGGAGGGTCAGGCTCAATCCGGCTGCAGCGAACGGGGCGGTACGTGTCATGGAGATCTTCTTTCTTCGCCGGGACCAAGACCGACGATCGGCACATGAACCCGGCGAAGATGGCAAGGGTTCCCGCTTCAACCCTCCATCAGGTGCTGTCAGTCAGCGAATTGTGGGTGCCGTTTAGAGGAATGGAGCCAAGGCAGAAAATAGCGGCGGCGCGAAGGACCGATGCTGGCGCATTGCAGAACCTGGTCCGGTTCCAGCGGCAGGTCCGCGTTTGGGCAGCCGGGGCCAATGTCCGCTATCCGGTCTGAGGCTGATCTGCTCCCCGGAAACTGGATCACTGGACGTTAGAGTTTTCTGCTGAGATTTCCCTGGCTGGGAAGGAGCGGAAGACCATGAAGGCATCAGCATTTTCGGACGCCCAGAAGGCGTTCATTCTGAAGCAGGGCGCCGACGGCGTGCCGGTGGCGGAGATATCTGCCGGCGGGCCGGAATCAGTCAGGCGACGTACTTCAATTGGAAGAAGAAGTACGACGGCCTCCCCTTACCGCCGGCCTAAGTTTGGGCTGACAGAGCCCTCCAGCGAGCTGTGCCGCTGTCGGAGAGGTCCTCATCACTAGCACTGGGCCGAACGTCCGGTTCTGGGTGCCGTGCCAATGGCTCATCCCGACCCAAAGCGGACGGTCACATCGGCGCTGATCGCATAAAATCCTCGTTCAGAAGCGCTCCCCCTGCAGCCGAGTGTCACGTAATTATCGGAAACTACGCGCCACGCGCCTGATCTCTTCGACTAATGCGCAATGTAGGAACCATAGGATACCGCTCAGCCAGTTCAGGTCGTCCTCGGGCAGCGCCAACGCCCGGACCAGGCAGCGCGGGGCGCTTACCGCCCTGTTCCGACTTGTGAGTTACGCCGCGTCCGCCAATCGCGCGCCGCCCTTATCTGCTTCAGCAGCTATGGCATGGATGCGTTTAAGCAGCTGTTCGGGGTTGAACGGCTTGGTGATGTGACCATCCGCGCCTGCCTCTCTTCCGGCGGCGATATGCTCAGGCAAGGCGTTCGCGGTCAGCATCAATATGGGGATGCGCTTGTCGGCAGCAGCTTGCTGAGCGCGGATTTCCTTAACGGCAGTCAAGCCGTCCATAACAGGCATCTGCATGTCCATCAGAATTGCGTCGAAGAGCTGTGTTTGCGCCGCGAGGACCGCCTGTAGCCCATCTTCGACACAGGTGACGTTTATGCCAACTGAGCTGAGAATCAATTCTACCACCCGTCGATTGGTGGGGTGGTCATCCGCGACGAGGACGGACAGCGGCGTTTCTTCCTGCCAGGCCGGGGCGCTAGGGGTTTGATCGCTCTCCCCCATCAAGCAGTCTGGGAGATTCAGGTCCAACCAGAAGGTCGATCCTTCGCCCGGCGCACTGTCGCAATCGAGCGTACCCCCCATCGCTTCAGCGAGACTTTTAGATATGGAGAGACCCAGCCCGGTGCCCCCAAAGTTCCGCGTGATCGATCCATCAGCCTGCTGGAAACGCTCGAACAGGGCATGTTTGGAGGCCGGGTCAAAACCCACGCCTGTGTCTGTCACCCAAATCCGCTGACGGGTTTCTACGCCCGCGTTGAGACGGATAGTCACCTGACCGAAGTCGGTGAACTTCACTGCGTTTGAAACGAGGTTGGTCACGATTTGGCGGAGACGGGTTGGATCACCCATTAGGATCCGATCCTGACTCTGGTCGACTTCAACCTGCAACCGGACGCCCTTTTCGTCAGCCTTTAGGCGTAGCAGCGCCGCCACGCTCCGCACGAGATCGCCCGAATGGAAGGGGGTCTCCTCCAGGGTTAGACGCCCTGCCTCAATCTTGGCTGTGTCCAAGATGTCCGAGAGCAAGGCTTCGAGGGTATCGCCCGAGGTGGCGATCAGGTTAGCCGCTTCCTTGTTCTCCTCCGACAGATCGGCCCTTTTCAGCATATGAGCCATGGCGACGATCCCGTTTAGGGGCGTGCGAATTTCATGGCTCATGTTGGCCAGGAACTCTGACTTGGCCGTATTGGCGGCGGAAGCTTCCTGCTCCTTTTCCCGAAGGCCGTCGGTCAGCTCATTAAGTTGGCGTTCCGCCTTCCACGAACCGACAGCCGATGACGCAGTGAACAGGATCAGAAGAACCATCGCGGTCAGCGTCTCCAATCTTGCGCTCGTAACGGGAGCGAGGAACGGGACCACAAGCAAGGTGGCGACCACAGGAGCCGCAACCGCGATCATATGCGCAAGGGAGCGATGGCAGCCGCGGACGATGTAAACCAAAACGCCGCAAAGCAGCGCAAGCGCGACGGCCCCACCATGCCCACCTTCCGACAACCACCAAAACGATGCGAGGGCCGCCCAGGAACTGGCAGCGATTGTTGAACTGACCAGTCGCAGAGTTCGGCTGGCGACCGGGTAGAGCCGACGCATTTTCTTGGCCGTCGCAACGCGCAGGAGGATTTCGCCGAGGGCGAAAAGACACATCCAGAGCGCCAACTGTGGAGCTGACATTTGCTGCATCGAAAGCAGGAAGACCGCTATGGCCGCAAACAGACGATCACGGAATTGGACACGCGTGGCGTCCGCCGTATCGTCGAACGATCGGTCAAGTCCCCAAAAGCTTCGCGTCACATCCATCCCCCGAAGACGAACGGGCGATGTTGGCGCAAGCGAATGAAAAAGCCA
This sequence comes from Brevundimonas sp. DC300-4, assembly GCF_049897365.1. NCBI lineage: Bacteria > Pseudomonadati > Pseudomonadota > Alphaproteobacteria > Caulobacterales > Caulobacteraceae > Brevundimonas > Brevundimonas sp. DC300-4. The sequence goes on along the minus strand of NZ_JAFCWC010000007.1, from coordinate 18,253 downwards.
TGAAAGTGGAGAAGGCTTATTGGACGAGGGAACAATCTCAACACGCCAGAGAGCGTTCATCTGAGGTTTCAAGCGTCCGCTTTTAACCCTAGCCGCATTCAGGAAGGTCTGCTTCCGCGACATGGCGGTGAGTGTCCGGTTTCAGGCCTGATGCCAGTGTCGTGGTCCGACCCGTTGCGGACATTGCTTGCGTAGCCGATGATCGCTTTATGAAACTGGTCCTGTGCTTGACCTCACGACGCGACACGCCGAGGCCCTTGAGGTCGCAAGGGCCTGCAAGCCGGAACTAGCTCTGGTCAATATCCGCCTCGCCGGTCGCGACGACGGCATCGAGCTGGCCGTGCAACTGAAGGCGCTGGATATCCCCGTGGTCTTCATCAGCGGTCAGATCAGCCGGGCGCGGACGGCAGCGACCGTCGCGATCGCATCCATGCCCAAGCCCTATGACGCCTACGAGATGGTGCTCGCAGTGGCCTATCTTCTGGCGCGTCTCGAAGGACCGACATCTTTGCCGCGACCAGACAAACTTGAAGTGTTCGATGAAGACCTTGGGTTGGTACCTGCCGGCTGAGGCTTGCCTGCCGCTTCGAGGAAGATGAACCGGCCCGCATCGCGGTCGTTCCCTAAAAGTTGGCGCTGGACGGTTAGCGGACCCCATTTATCACTTCCGCGCGGACCATGTTCGGATGTTCCCCGTGTAACCGGGATCATTCGACACGGTGAAGCGTTGCCGTGGTGAGGGCTTTCAGCCCCAAGGCACTAACAATCTATGGAAAAGAATCTGATCCGACTGGTTTACAGAAGCAAATCCTGCATTGCTCATGATGACGTGGCTGAGCTTGACGCAATATTTAAAGTATCGCGCCGAAACAATAATCTAGATGGCATCACGGGCGCTCTCGCGTTGCCTGATGGAAAATTCGTTCAATCCATTGAAGGCGAAAAGAGCAAGGTAGGCCTGCTCATGAAGCGCATCCGGGCCGACAACCGGCACGAGGACGTTACCGTTCTCGGCGAATGGGAGGTTCAGGCCCGGCTCTTCAGGGGATGGGACATGGCTCGGCCTGATCCTACGCCACTGAGCCAGCAGTCCTTCCGGATCGTCACCGAGAACGGAAGTGGGGCACAGGTGACAAGCGTCCTATTGGACCTGATGAGCAAAGTTGAACGCCGGTATGTCGTCGGGATGGCTCACTAACCTTCGCGATTTTTGCTTCGTTGGCCGCCGCAAAGGTCGATTTGTAGGCGTCCCCACGGTCGCCTATGGGTCGGACCACGCCATTGGCATCAGGCCCGAAATCAGACATCCATGCCCGATGCCCGAAATCGACGCTTCGAACTGCGGCTAAGGGTGGAAACGCGACATTGCGCCAGGCTTCGTCAGAGCTCTGAACACGCTCCCGCTGAATAATCTTCCAGACCGTACGGAACAAAAATAGGGCAGAATAGTTTGTGTACAGAGAATTCGAATAAACCGTTGATTTTTCCGTCTTGTTAATATTCGAAGTCTCAGGGTCTTTATTGGTGGTAGCTCGAGGTCCGTTCGCTAATTCGGACGAAATTTCCGGGAATTTTCCCGACCAGATCGATCATTCAAGCCTTTCCTACGTGCGTGCTCTCCGCTGCGTGAGAGCCGTTGCGCTCTGACACCGCGGCGGCACTTCGAGGTAGCTATGTTGAGATCGAGCCTGATAGCGGCTGCGCTGCTGGCCGTTAGCCAGAACGCTGCTGCCCAGCAGCCGCCCGGCGCGGGTACCCAGCTGCAGCAGATTCCGCCCGTCGCACTCCCCGGCCGAATGGCTCCGGATACTCGCATCGAGCGTCCGGAAGTCGCGTCGGATGCGGCGGCCGATGGGGTTCAAATCCGGGTCAATGCGCTGCGGATCACGGGTGCGACCCTGTTCTCCGAATCGGAGCTTGTCGCGGCCACCGGCTTCGTGCCGGAAAGTGAATTGACCCTGCCCGAGCTGCGCAACGCCGCGGCGGCGATCACACGCTTCTACAACAGCCGTGGCTACCTTCTGGCCCAGGCCTATCTGCCGGCGCAGGACGTCCTTGAGGGGACCGTGACCATCGCCGTGATCGAAGGCCGTTATGGCGCGATCGAATTGCGTAACCAGACCCGACTGTCTGACGGCGTGGCCCGCCGCATCCTCGACGGTCTCGACCCGGCCGATCCGGTCGCCATCGCTCCGCTCGAGCGGAGGCTGCTGCTGCTTTCCGATATCCCGGGCGTCATCGTCCGTTCGACGCTGTCTCCGGGCGCCCAGGTCGGCGCCTCGGACCTGACGGTCGATCTTGCCCCCGGCCCGCTCATCTCGGGCAGCCTTGAGGCCGACAACGCCGGCAATTACTACACCGGCGCTTACCGGTTCGGCGGCTCCATCAACCTGAACAATCCGACCGGCCTGGGCGATCTGCTCAGCCTGCGTCTGCTCGTCTCCACCGAAGGGCTTGCGTACGGCCGGGTCGCCTACCAGGCGCCGATCGGCGCCGCCACTGTCGGGGTCGCCTATACGCACATGCGCTATGATCTCGGGCGTGAGTTCTCGGCCCTCGACGCCGGCGGCACGGCCGACATCGTCAGCGTCTTCGCCAGCTATCCGCTGATCCGCTCGCGCAACGCCAACCTCCAGGTCTTCGCCAGCGCGGACGCCAAATTCCTCACCGATGAAATCGGCCTCGTCTCGCAGGTCTCGGACAAGACCATCCGGTCGCTGACCGCAGGCCTGCGGGGCGATTCCCACGATCCCGTCGGCGGCGGCGGCTGGAATACCGGGTCCGTCGCGTGGACGGCCGGCGAGCTCGACATCGAAAGCCCGCGCGAGCGCGCCGCCGACGCGATCAGCGCACACTCCCAGGGCGGCTTCGGCAAACTCCAGTACGCCGTCTCCCGACTGCAGATGGTCGGCGGCCCCCTGTCGATCTATGGCGCGCTGCGCGGACAGGTCGCCACCGCCAACCTCGACAGCTCCGAGAAGATGGAGTTGGGGGGCGCCTATGCGGTCCGCGCCTATCCCGAAGGCGAGGCCTATGGCGACGACGGCTATGTCGCCACCGTCGAGGCGCGGCTGAGCCTCGACCAGTGGACCTCCACGCTGCCGGGCCGGTTCCAGCTCATCGCCTTCGTCGACGCCGGCGAGATCGACTTCGCCCATGATCCGTGGTTCGCCGGCCCCAATCACGCCCGACGCAGCGGCGGCGGCGCTGGGCTGATCTGGTCCGGGCCGGACGACCTTACAACCAGGGTGACCTACGCCCACCGGCTGGGCGACCAGATCGCCACATCGGGGCCCGACGACGGCGGTCGGGCATGGTTCCAGATCGTCAAGCTGTTCTGATGGCCGCCTCGACCCGACATCCCTTCACGCCCCTCCCGACAAGGACGTTCTGATGACCAGACTCCATCACCTGAGCGCCGGCGCTTCGTGCGGAACGGCGGCGCGCGGGCGGCCCGGTCGCAGGCGCGCCCTGTCCGTATCTACATCCCTGGCCGGCCTGGCCGCGGTTGGACTGGCGGCGTCGCTGTCCTTAGGGTCGGCGGCCGAGGCCCAGACCCTTCCTACCGGCGGAACGGTCACGGGTGGTGTCGCGACCATTACGACCGGGCCTGACAGCGTCACCATCAACCAGACGACCCAGAACACGGCAATCAACTGGCAGAGCTTCTCCATAGGCCGTGGCGGCAGTGTCGTCTTCGTGCAGCCCAACAGCCGGTCCGTCGCGCTCAACCGGGTCCTCGGGCCTGACGCCTCGGCGATCTTCGGCAGCCTGACATCCAACGGCCAGGTGTTTCTGATCAATCCGAACGGCGTCCTGTTCGGTCAGGGATCCCAGGTCAACGTCGGCGGGCTGGTGGCCTCCACCCTGAACATGACCGACGCCGACTTCATGGCCGGCGAGTACAGGCTCTCGGGCTCCGGCGGCGGCTCCGTGGTGAACCAGGGCACGATCATCGCGGACGGGGGCTATGTCGCCCTGCTGGGGGCCAACGTCAGCAATGAGGGCCTGATCCAGGCCAACCTCGGCACCATCGCCCTCGTCTCGGGCGAAGCAGTAACCCTCGACGTTGCCGGCGACGGTCTGTTGAATGTGGTCGTCGACAGAGGCGCGGCCAACGCCCTGGTCCAGAACGGCGGCATGCTGCAGGCCGACGGCGGACGGGTCGTGATGACCGCCCAGGGTGCGGGCGAACTGCTCAGGACGGTGGTCAACAACACCGGCGTCATCCAGGCCCGCACAATCGGCGATCGCAGCGGCACGATCGTCCTTCTGGGTGACATGTCGAGCGGCACTGTGACCGTGGGCGGCGTCCTCGACGCCAGCGCCCCCGACGGGGGCGACGGCGGCTTCATCGACACGTCCGCCGGGACAGTGAACATTACGCCCGACGCTCGAGTCACCACCGAAGCGCCTCGGGGGATCAACGGGACTTGGCTGATCGATCCGGCGGACTTCACCATCGGAGCGGGCGGCAATATCTCCGGCGCGACCCTCTCCGCCCAGCTGGTGACCACCAATGTCGTGATCAGCACCATGACCGGGCCCGGCGCCAATCTCCCGGGCAATGGCGACATTCACGTCAATGATGCCATCAGCTGGACCGCTTCCTCCAGCCCGACGACGCTGACGCTGAACGCCAACCGCGACATCAACATCAACGCCGCGATCACGGCCACCAACGGCAATCTGGTGGCCTGTTGCGGTCGTGACGTGAACGTCAACGCAGCCATCACCACCACCAACGGCAGCGTCCTGCTCAACGCCGGGCAGAATGTGAACGTCTTTCACGCCATCACCACGACCGATGGCAACATCGCCCTGTGCGCCGGGCACGACGTCCACATTGACGCGGCCGTCACCCTGACGCGGGGCAGCACAATTCCGGCCCAGAGCCTGGGCCTGCCGGTCGGGCTGACCCTGATCTCGGGCGCGAACGGCACGGGGCCCGGCGTCGCTGGCGGCACCATCATCTTCAGTCCGCTTGCGCCGCGCGTCACCGTCACCAACGCCGCGGCGACGATCAACTACAATCCCGTCTCCTACGCCCTGCCGACCGACTACTCGAACCGCTTCACCCTGACCGAGGGCGCGACGCTGACCCAGCGCATGCTGCTATTCCCCGATGGCAGCCGGGTCGTTGACGGGACGACGGAGACGACGCTCTCGGGCTTCAGGACCACGACCCTTTCGGGTTTGCCCGCCAACGTGACCCTTGTCGCCGGCCCGGCCGCCCGCGCGACGTTCGATTCCGCAGTGGTCGGGGCCGACGTGGGCATCACCTACAGCGGCTACACCCTCGCGGGCGCCAACGCGGACCGGTACGCCCTGGCCGGGTTCTGTTGCGGGACGCCCACCTTCCGGACGCGCGGGACGATCACACCTACGCCTCCTCCTCCTCCTCCTCCTCCTCCTCCTCCTCCTCCTCCTCCGCCTCCTCCTCCTCCTCCTCCTCCTCCTCCTCCTCCTCCTCCTCCTCCTCCTCCTCCTCCTCCTCCTCCGCCTCCTCCTCCTCCTCCTCCTCCTCCGCCTCCTCCTCCTCCTCCTCCTCCTCCTCCTCCTCCTCCTCCTCCGCCGCCGCCGCCGCCTCCTCCTCCGCCGCCCGTGGTCAGCCGACCCCTGCTGCCATTTCCAACGGTGACGTATCCGACCGTGACGCCGACGCCGGATCTGGCGCTGGTGGTGGTCGATCGCGGCGTGCGGATGCCGGTCTATGAAGCGACCCCCGTGTCTCCGCCGGTCGTGGTCGAGACTCCGCCTCGGGTCGCCCCGGTCCCGGTCCCCGCGCCGCCGGTCCCGGTCTATCCCCGCAAACAGGATCGCCATTGATCATGGGGCTTCCGACGCGCGCGCCTGGGACGGCCCCCGCCGGCATGACGCCCCACTGGCGGGAATCCGCTCCCCGGTTTCCGTGGACCAGGCGCGGCTTCGCGGCGGCGGGGCTGGCGCTCGGGCTCGGTTTCTCCCCGGCCTGCCTCGCCGCCGAGCGCGCCTATGCCACGGACGAGCCTGCCGCCGCTTCGTCCGCCGCCGGCCAGGTCAAGACCTGGGTCCTGGAGACGGCCGACAATCAGGGCCTGCCCTTCATCATCGTCGACAAGGTCAATGCGCAGGTCCTCGCGTTCGACCGTGAAGGGGTTCTGCTTGGGACCGCCCCCGTCCTCCTTGGCCTGGCGCCCGGCGACGTCTCGCCCCCCGGAATCGGCGACAGCCCCCTGTCCGGCATCGCCCCCGAGGATCGCATCACGCCGGCCGGCCGCTTCATCGCGTCGATGGGCGAGAATCTAGGCGGCAAGGGTATTCTATGGATCGATTATGACACCGCGCTTTCGCTGCATCCGGTGATCACGGCCCGGGCGTCCGACCGGCGGTTTCAACGCCTGGCCAGCGCCACCGCGCTCGACAACCGGATCTCATACGGCTGCATCAACGTGCCGGTGACGTTCTTCGAAAACGTCGTGCAGCCCGCTTTCGACGGCACCGTCGGGGTCGTCTACATCCTGCCGGAGACGCGATCGATCGAGCACGTGTTCTTCACGGCGGCGACGGCGGCGGCGGACGCGAAATAGCGCCGTAGAGGGTGCTGTCAGTCCAACGCCAACTTGGCTCCAAGTGACGCATTATGGGCAGATGACGCGATGCCTATGTGGCGAGCATCTTCCACTCGGCCAGGGCGGCTGAGCGTTGGGCTTTGTATGTCTCTCTGCTGATGAGGTGGCGATCCTGATTGAAGTGGTTGTGGAAGGCGGCGTGGACTGAGCTGAACTTCTGCAGCGTCTTCATCTGCCGGAACCTCAGCATGGCCCGTTCTCGTCGTCGGAATGGCAGATGGGAGTTCTCAACCCTGTTGTTGGCCCAGCGGCCGATCTCCTGTTTGGCGGCGTTGCCGAGGGCCTTCATGGCGGCCTTGTAGGATCGCAAACCGTCCGTCGTGATGGCCTTCACCCGGCCGTGCCGCTTCATGATCTTCTTCATGAACGTCAGCGCCGCGGCCTTGTCCCTGGTCTTGCTGGCAAAGGATTCCAGCACCTCGCCCTCCTGGTCCACGGCCCGCCAGAGGTAATGCATCTCGCCGTTGATCTTCACGTAGACCTCGTCGAGATGCCACCTCCAGTGGGTGAACGCGCGCATCTTCTGAACCCGCTTCCTGCGGATCTCCGCTGCGAACATCGGGCCGAACCGGTTCCACCACAGGCGCACCGTCTCATGGCAGATGTCGATGCCACGCTCGGCCAGCAGGTCCTCCACATTCCGGAGCGACAGCGGGTACTTCACGTACATCATCACCACCGTCCGGATCACCTCCGGCGAGCTGTCGAAATAGCGAAACGGATTGGTCGATTTGGGCATGGTCGGGGAGGCTAGATGGCCAACGAAAGCGGGGCAATCGGTTTGGGCTGACAGAGCCCGCTGGAGGTTAAAGGGCGCTGTCAGGGAAACTTCCGTCGGTTGAGAAGCCCCTACCCGGGGACTCGATCAGGCAACGGCGGCCGTCCACGCGGTCGCCGCGTCGGCGCGGAAGCGGCGAAGTGTGGGTCTGCTGATCAGATGGCGTTGGACGTTGAAGGTGTTGTAGATCGCTGCGTGGGTGGTGAGGAATCTCTGGGCTGAGGCTTGGGATTTGAACCGCTTTTGCTGTCGTTCTCGTCGTCGGATCGGCAAGTGGGAGTTCTCTGCCCGGTTGTTCTCCCGAAGCCGGCCCGGTCGATGCAGATGCCTCAGGTCCAGCTGATCCAGAGCTGCGCCGTATGATGCCAGGCCGTCCGTCGTGATCGATTGCGGCTCGACCGGCTGGTTGTGCAACAGCCGCCTGAGTAGCTTCAACGCGGCCTCTGTGTCCCGCCGGCGCTGCACCACGAGGTCGAGGACCTCGCCTTCGTCGTCGACCGCTCGCCACAGATACATCCGCTTTCCGCCGATCGAGCAGACCATCTCATCCAGGTGCCAGCGAGGCGATGGAGCTGGCCGACGGCGCTTCAGCCGCCTCGCGATCAGCGGTCCGAACTTGATCGTCCAGCACCGGATCGTCTCATAGCTGACGTCGATCCCGCGGGCCGCCATCAGTTCCTCGACGTCACGAAAACTGAGGCTGAAGCGAAATTAGAGCCAAACGGCATGGCGGATGACGTCCGCCGGGAACCGGTGGCGCTTGAACGAAATCGACTTCACGAAATATGATTCCTGTCAGTGGCTTACGCCACAAATACCGGAGACCTTTTATCGTTCGCCTGACAGCACCTCGGCGACGGGGACTGATAAGTGATTTAGCAAGGGCGGTGCCAGGCGCGACGTTGGGAAATGTTTCGCCTTGCTGAAGTTCTTTAGAGGGCCAGGCGTTCCGTCTCCGCCGAAACAAGAACCACCAACCCGTCGGGATACCAGTGGAACGTCACGTCGCCACGGAGCCCCCCTTCGACGCTTCTGCGGGCCAATACGCTGCCGAAGCCCTCCCGCTCGGGTGGGGTCGTGATCGCGGGCCCGTCCTTTTCTTCCCACGAAAGAGCGAGGCGCCCCTTGGCCACCACCCACGAAACGCGGACGCGCCCGCCGGGGACCGACAGGGCGCCATACTTGGCCGCGTTCGTCGCCAACTCATGCATCACGAGCGCGACGTTCGTGGCGGCCTCGGTGCCGACCGCAATTTCCGGCCCGCCGATTTCGGTGCGTGCGACGTCGCCTGATCCCGCCAGTTCCGCATAGGGCGAGAGAACCTTTTGGATCAAATCGCCTAAGGTGGTTTCCTGCTTGGTGGCCGGGGCCGCTGAAGGCCCCGGCCTGATCATTTGGTGGGCGCTGGCGAGCGCGCCCAGCCGGCCTTGAATGGTCTGGGCCAGCTCCTTGGGCGTGGTCGCCGACCTAGCGCTCAACGTCACCATTCCTCCGACGATGGCGAACAGGTTCTTGATCCGGTGATCCATCTCCTTCAGGAGCAGCTCCTGCCGTTCCTCATGATGTTTGCGCAGGCTCACGTCGAGGAAGATCACACCGACTTTCAGGACGGCGTCATCCTCGAAGCGAAAGGCGAACAACTCCAGCGTCCGCCCCTGCGATGCCAGATCGCGCTCGAAACGGATCGGCTCTCCCGTCGCCATGACCGCGTCGTAGGTGTCGAACCATTCTTGGGGCTCGTCAGGAAACGCTTCTCGAATGGTTTTGCCGACGATGCCGCCGACACCAGTTTGTTTCTCAAAACCAGCATTGGCGGAGAGGTAGCGGAATTCGCTCGGCTCGCCGGCGCGAGTATCGAGCTTTTCGAGTGTGCAGAAGCCCTCGTCGATAAACTCGAAGAGCATCCGGAATCGCGCCTCGCTCGCGCGGACGGCTTCCTGTGCTGCCTGGCGCTCGGTGACGTCAAAAAAGCTGTTAATTGCCCCGGTGATTTTTCCGCGCTGGTTCTTTAGCGGACGGATATTCTTAAGCACGATAATCCGCGTGCCGTCGGGCCGCTCGACGTGCACTTCCACGTCCCGCGCCTCTGGTATCTTGCCACTCAACACGTCGGCCATGGGACACTGGTCATGAGGCATGTAACCACCGTCCGGCCAGAACATCTTGAACGCGCCAGAAAACCGCTCGTGATTATCCCCCGGCATTGGCGCGCGCCCCCACAGTTCGGCGCAGCGGCGGTTGAAATCCAGAATCACACCCGAGGCATTGCAAGAAAAGATGGCCACGGGACCTATCTCGAACAGGGCGCGATAGCGTGCTTCGCTTTCGTAAAGCGTTGCCTCCGTCAGCTTACGCACGGTGATTTCGCGCCGCAGTTTGGCGTTCAACTCTTCTGCGACGCGGACGAGTTCTTGCTGGCGCAGCGAACTGAGGATCAGCGCTTCGTTCATCGCGACCGTATTTTTATGCAACTGCGTGGCTCTGGTCACTTAGATCACAACCCCGACGAGACGCTCGTCCGTCGCCTACCCTATACCACAAACATAAGGCCGCCCCGGAGAATCGGGCTGGCGGTTAGGCTTGGCCGCTCCCTCTTCGATGGTCAGCGCGGCCGAGCTTCTATTTCGCGGCCCTAGCCTTAGACCTAGCCTTCGGCTCCGGAGGGGGTTCTGCCTTTTGCGCCGGGCGCGGGCCGGTTCGCGTGGGAATTCCGGTTGTCAGTCCGTCGTAGTCCGTGGATCGCGGCTGGATGACCATCACGCCCTTGTCCGTAATGACATATTCGCGGATGTCTTTACTGTGATTGCCGCCGCGCATTTTGATCACGGCCATGACCTTTCGAAGCTGGCCGTCGATTTCCACATAGCGCATCCTGATGATGTCATCGGTCAGGAACGAGATCGTGTAGTGGCTGAAGGAAAACCCGGTGAACGTATCCTCCACTTCAACGGTGCTGAGAATCGTGACCCCGGCCCCCGTCAAAGCCACGATCAGCCGGTAAAGCGACTCGCGAAAATCCTCGCGGAAACCGGGAGCCAGCGCCATCTCAAGACTGACCAGTGAATCGATCACCAGACGTTTCGCGCCGACCCTTTCGACAGCGTCGAGAATCTCCTGCATGGTTTCATCCACCGAGAGGTCGAGCGGACGAAGGTAGATGATTTCCAGGCGTCCCTTCTCCAGCGGCGTCTTCAAATTCAAGCCAAAGCTGTCAGCGCGATCAGTGTAGCCCTTCGGTCGTTCTTCGAAGATCGCCATGATCCCCGGCTCGCCATTGCGCAGTCCCGCAGCAATAAACTGCGTGGCCAGCGCCGTCTTGCCCGTCCCTGATGGCCCGGCAATGAGAAGGCTGTCGCCCTCGAGAACGCCTCCGCCCATCATCTCGTCCAAATCAGGAATGCCCATAGAAAGCCGCCGACGCTTGGCCGGCTTTCCAGCTTTGGAAATGAACCCCAGCGTGCGCGAGAATGCTTGCAACCCGTCTTCGTTGATGCGGACGGTGTGCAATCCCGGCACCGAACCCGACCCGCGCACTTTCAGGATTTGCAGTTTTCGCACCACGGAATTTCTTTCCACTTTCTGCGAAAGCCAGAAGAGGCCGTCAGCGATGGTGAACAGCGGATTGCCTTGGGTCTCTCCCTCGCTAAATTCGCCGACCAGAAATGTCGTGGCTTCCCAACTGGTCAGAAACTGGGTGAGCTGCTGAATGAACGATTGCATCTCCATTTCGCCGCCAGCGGCCTGCGGTTTGCGCATTACGGTGCGAAAGGAGTCCACCACCACGACGCCCGGATTGATTGCCGTGACATGCTTGATAATTTCAGCAAGGACCGCGTTCAAATCCTGATTCAACACCAGGTCGCTGAGATTGATAAAGCGGACGGCTTTGCCCAACTTGGATGCGTCGAAGAAGGAAAACTGTTGCTGGTAGCGCAACATTTTTATGGCGGGCTCACCGAGGACGGTGAAAAAGAGCGCGGGCTTTTCCGCCGTCGCGTTCGCGAAAACGATCTGATGCGCCATCGTAGTCTTGCCGCAACCGGGCATGCCGGCGATGACATTGAACGAAAATTCCGGGATGCCGCCGCCCAGGATGTCGTCAAGGCCGCGAACGCCGGTCGGCAGTTTGCGGATCGTGACCTTTTCCGGTTGCCCTGCGGCATTGTTTGTCAGTTTGCGGGCAGCCGCAGCGCTAGGTTTTTTTACCATTTTAGCCTTCCGGGGCCAATTGCAGGTCGTTGATGTTGCTCAACAACTGGAGGGTCAATTCGTCGCCAATTAAAGTCACCAGAAGTCCGAGCAACCGGGCGAGTAGAACAATCCCGGCGTTAGACATTTCTTCGGGACTCGCTTGGGCTTCAAATTCATTCAGATCTTCAAAAGATCCGTCCGCTCTGACATGCAGCTCACCCAGCCAAGCAACTTCCGCACCGGCCAGCATGAGTGCGCGCGAGAGGAGCGCGCGAAACCCTGCGGCGCCCATGAGTGCGCCAAAATGCGGGCCCAACTTATTTATGACAGCAAAGGCTGCCGTGGGTTTTGATTTGGCAGACGCGTTTCGGCCGATCTCATTGGCGATGAGACGCTCGGCGTAGATACGCAGCTCCGGCGTAGCTCGGTTCATTCAGGAACGTGCTCGAACGCGGCGCTCTTTGCGGGATGGCCTTGCGGGTGACCTATCATGTAGCAGCATTGAGCATCCAGCTGACTTCGTTGACATAGCGCAGTCGTTTCGGGACCGTTCGGTCTTGACCTTGCACTGATATAGCGTGGATGCCGAATCATGGTGCCGTCCCGAGGCGGACCATGGGCTTCAGCTTGAAGGTGGAAGGAACACCGTTACCTTTGAGGCCGAGCCGGGAAATCGGACAGGCGGCCAAGGTGGCGTTGACAGGTTAACCGGGTGAAGTCGAAAAGCGCCCTACCCGTCTCGCTTCAGTCAACGGCGGCCGCCCAAACGGTCGCGGCTTCGGCGCGGAAACGCCGAAGTGTGGCTCTGGGGACTGTCAGGGTAACTTCGCCAAGTCGAAAGCCCCCTAGGCAACAAGACGCCGATCACGTTGATGAATCCAGGTGACACAGCCAGCCTGTCACCCTGACTCGGGCCGGGAAACTCCAGCTTCGAGTGCTCCAGAGAATGGGGGCGGATCACTTCCCCTAGATGGAGTCCGATTTCGACGCCGATCCACAGTCTCAGACTAATGGATGTGAGCGATCTGACCTGAATATCAGCTTTTCGGCGTGGCCCTTTGTCGCTTTCGCTTCTCGGCCTCTGTCGCTGGACGAGCGATGGCCAGCGGCTCCCCCTCTATGGGGATCACGCTCATTGCTCGGCTTATTTGCGCTGCCAGAACCGTCATCCGCCGGGCCGAGGCAAGAGACTTTTCGATCGTCAACTCCTTCCACGGTAGCTGCCGGCTTGCCTTTCGAAGGCGTTCCCAAGCCGCGTCGGAACCTAACTTTCTTCATTCACGTCAGTCGGTTAACGGCATAGCGATGGGGGTCCGATTTGGACGCCGATCAACAGTCCACGAAGAGCCCGAAGTCGCCTCGCACCCCTTTTCAGAGGCCCAGGCCGCCCCGGGCACCGCGAGGCATCAAGTGTTGATCGGCGTTGAAGGCGAGCCCCCCCCCGATATGAACTAACGTATGGAATGCGCTTAATATTGCGGGGCGAGACGGGGTCCCGACAGACGCCTGTCAGCAGGCGCGCGAACGTATCATTATATAGCGAATTCAAACACCTAGACTACCACTCGATGGGGTCCGATTTCGACGCCGATCCACAGTTCAAGGATCATCGTCACTACCTGACGATTGATGGCATGATCGTCCGCGTAGAGCACCCGCAGCGAGCGGCCGTCCCCGTCAAAACAGGGTGCCGCCGGCTCCGACACCATGACCTCGGCGTTGCCGATCCTCGGCAGGGCCAGATAAGCGAAGAAGGTCGATCCCTTCCCCGGAACCGATCTCGCCGCGACCCGCCCTCCCATAATCTCGGTCAAGGATGCGCAGATCGCGAGACCGAGCCCGGTGCCGCCATATCGCCGGCTGACAGACGCATCCGCCTGCTCGAACCTCTGGAAGAGCCGGGCGGTAGTCGCCCGGTCAAAGCCGACGCCCGTATCGCTGACCGACAGACAAAGCCCCCGGTCCCTATGCCGCCGGGCGGTGACCTGGACCCCGCCGGTTTCCGTGAACTTCACCGCATTGCTGATCAGGTTGGATATGACCTGGGACACGCGCGTCCGATCGCCCAGATAGACCCCAGAGGCGTCGTCGTGGATCGTCAGTCCGAGCGTGATGCCCTTGGCGGCTGCAGCCGCACCATGAAGCTGAGCGGCCACCTTCAGCAACTCGTCCAGTTCGAACGGCGCAGCCTCAAACTTCAGCAGTCCCGCCTCGATCTTGGCGACATCCAGAATGTCGTTGACCACATGTTCGAGTGTGTGACCCGATGAGATGATCGTGGCCGCCATTTCGCGCCCACGGGAATCCGTCTGGCGGTCCCGCAAGAGTTCAGTCATGGCGATGATGCCGTTCAACGGTGTCCTCAGCTCGTGGCTCATATTGGCGAGGAACTGGGACTTTGCCGCATTGGCGGATTCCGCCTCCGCCAGAGTGCGGTTCAGAGCCGCTTCGTTGGAAGCCAGATCTCGAATGAGCCGGTAGACACGGAAGCCGCCTGTAGCCAGCGCGGCCAGCGAGAGGGCGACCATGATCGACAGCGCCGGAATAGCATCTACTAGCAGTGAGGCCCCCGGCCGATCCGGGGTCCAATGAACCGAGCCCAGCAGCTGCCCTGAACTGTCCATGAAGGGAACCGACGCCTCGGTCAGCTTTTCATCTGCTCCCGCCAGCCTTGGGGCGGTCAGCATCAGATCGGTTTCGAGCGAGGCGACGAAGGATCGAACCGAAACCCCTGACACGACGAAAGGGCTTGGCGTGCCCGGCCGGTCATTCTCGGCATCTTCAGAGACGACGCTGGAGACGGTGATGAAATACGGCTCGTCGCCTACCATCACGGCGGCTTCTCGGGTCACGACGGCGTCTAACCCATATTTGACGGGGCCGGCCGGCTGGGCATCGGCGCTGCGGCGGAGGTCGGCGACGATGGGCCTAGCTACTTCAAGCAGCTCCGCTTCGGTCTCGGGGGATGTCTCCTCGCTGTCGCGCGAGGCGTAGATGGCACGCCCCGCCCCATCGAACACGACGGTTACCTCGTGCTGCATATAGTCGGCGTAGTAGTCGCCGTAGTTGAGCTGCATCCATTCCCGGTCGCCGGCCAGGGTCTTGGCGTAAGCCTCGTTCCAGACACTTGCCGACAGAACATCGTCGCGAAGGCGCTTGAGGCGCCGTTCGACCCTGCGGTCGACCAAATCTGACTGGGTGCGGACGGTCTGCTGGTCGATGACGGAAGCGGAATAGGCGACCATTCCGCCGACGCTGATCATGAGCGCCGACACTGCGATCACGGCGAAAACCAGAATGCGCAGCAGCCGCGCGCGCGTTAAGGCCGATTTCTCTGACATGGTCCGCTCCCGGCGAACGGCGTCCCATGAGTCCTCTTAAAGGCAGGTTTAAGTCTGCGACTTTCCGTCGCTGCTCTTCATTGCGACAGCGGGTCCGGTCCCCACCCCAAGGCGATGTCCAGCGCGTCTGCTTTCTGGGCGCAAGCCGAAAACCGATGTCGACCCGCTGCGGACATTGTCGAAGATCACGGAGGTTTAGGGGAAATGCACGCAACCTGGCAAAGTGGGCGGTGTTAGGCTCTCGAATGAATGAAACGAGACCTTGATGTCGGACTCCGTATGCGTCTTCGTCGTTGACGATGAGGCTCTGATCCTCCTGACCATTGAACACGCACTTCAAGACGGTGGGTTCGACCACAAGTCGGCGATGTCGGCAGAAGAGGCGGTGACGCTATTTAGAGAGCACGGCGAAAACTGCCGTGCGCTGATCACAGATGTAAACCTTGGCGGAGAGCTGAAGGGCTGGGATGTGGCTCGAAACGCCCGCGAGAAGTTCCCTACCTTGCCGGTCGTTTATGTTACCGGGGACAGCGCCCATGAGTGGGCGGCCAACGGCGTTCCAAACAGCATTCTCGTGAGTAAACCATTCGTCGCTGCACAAATCATCAGCGCGGTTGCAACGCTTCTGAACACGGAAGTATCTATAATTTAGCCGCCAGAGGTGTGGATCGGCGCCGAAATCGGACCCCGTCGAGAGGCAGCCTAGGCGGTTGAATTCGCTATATAAAAACACGTTAGCGCGCATGCTGACTGGCGTCTGTCGGGACCCCGTCTCGCCCCGATATATTAAGCTCATTCAATATGTTATTTCATACCGGGTGGGGCCCCGCCTTGCACGCCGATCAACATGGCTGGATGAGAAAAGGGGGTCACGTCATCGTCTAAGAACCCGGCTTCACAGCTTTATTAAAGCTTCAAGGCGTTGGCGATCCAAAACCCGAACCCTAGCCCGAGCGTATCCGATAGCTCCTGAGTCCTTGAAACCCTTCATCATGGCGCAAACGGTCGTCCGTCGAACGCAAACCAACCGTGCGATCTCACCTTGGTTGATTTCAATCAACTCCCCTGAGACTCCGTGGCCGTCCATGGCGAGCAACAGCTTCGCAACACGCTCAGCGGCTGAGTCAGATGCATTCGAAGCGGCAAGCTCGCGAGCTTCGCAACCCGTGCACTGAAGCCAATCAATTGTCGCACGGCTGAAACGAGGGGCCCGATCCATACGGGCTTCGACGAAGGCAGTGGGAACCGCCAAGGCTGAACCGGCTGATGAGACGACCCACCTATGGCGGCTGCGCGACTCCGTCTCACCATTCAGTCCAACGGCTCCGCGGTGATCCACCCAACCGCCGAAAATCCGCGCGGCGCCGACCTCGATACGAATGACGGCCTTGAGCGGGAACCACACCTTGTGACCCTGGACCTGCAAGACGTCCCCGACGCGGAGCATGACGGGCTCACCCGGGAGTTCGTCCCAACCCGCCGCCGCTAGGAGGTGATTTGGTGAAACGTCGCCGTGTACTACAACGGCGGTCATAGCTGATCTCCGGTAGCGTCGAGGATCGCTATTTCTTGCGCGTCGAAAAAGATGCGCGCCGCCCGCGCGCTTCGATGGTGCTTCAAAAGGGGGGTTGCCTCACGCTGAGCCTCTTCGACAGTCTTAGCAGTCAACGGCTCCATAAGGGCCATCGGCACATCTTGAGGGTCCAGGTAGCAGAATGTCACGATAAATTCTCCAAGCCTACAAGCGGGAGTGTGCGGCGGGTGTTTTCAAGGTGATGACAAGTTAACCGCGCCAAGTCGAAAGCCGCCCTACCCTACCTGAAATTAGTCAGTCGCGGCCGCCCACGCAGAGGCCGCGTCGGCGCGGAAGCGGCGAAGTGTGGGTCTGCTGATCAGATGGCGTTGGTTGTTGAAGGTGTTGTAAATCGCTGCGTGAGTGGTGAGGAATCTCTGAGCCGAGGCTTGGGATTTGAACCGCTGCTGTTGTCGCTCCCGCCGTCGGATCGGGAGATGTGAATTCTCAACTCGGTTGTTCTCGCGGAGCCGGCCTGGTCGATGCAGGTGGCGCAGATCGAGTTGTTCGAGCGCCGCGCCATATGAGGTCAGGCCGTCCGTCGTAATTGTCTGCGGCTCGACCGGCTGGCTGTGCAGGAGCCGCCTGAGCAGCCTCAACGCCGCGTCCGTATCCCGCCGGCGCTGGACCAGGACGTCGAGGACCTCGCCTTCGTCATCGACCGCGCGCCACAGGTACATCCGCTTTCCGCCGATCCGGCAGACCATCTCGTCGAGATGCCAGCGCGGCGTCGGGGGCCACCGTCGCTTCCTCAAACGTCGGGCAATCATCGGTCCGAACTTGATCGTCCAGCACCGGATCGTCTCGTAGCTGACGTCGATCCCGCGCTGCGCCATCAGCTCCTCGACGTCGCGAAAACTCAGGCTGAAGCGAAAGTAGAGCCACACGGCGTGGCGGATGACATCCGCCGGGAACCGGTGGCGCTTGAACGAAATCGACTTCACGAAACATCATCTCCGCCAGCGGCTTACGCCACAAATACCGGAGAACTTTTATCGTTCGCCTGACAGCACCAGTAATCCTTCTATGGGCCAGGGTCGCCATCCGACGAGCCGTTGTGGTCTCAGCAAGCTTAGATCCTTCTATTTAACACAAATCGCTCAGTAATCAAAATAGGCCCATACGCGGTCGCTCAACACGTATTGTGTCGCTTATTTTGAATTACAGACGTGATGCTGCCTGGAATTCCCGCTCGACTGTCGCGGGCAACGAAGCATTGGTGTGTCATGGCCCGCGACGCGGGCTCTCCTCGGTACCGGCGCATCCCGCGCCGCTGTCGAGGACCCATGATGACTGCATCCACCCAAACCGCCCGCGCCTCAAAATCCGTGAGCCCGTCTCCCCGCGTGAAGCGCGTCACCAAGCGAACAGCGCCCTCCGCACCGCCGATCGAGGCGCTGGAGGCTGACGCGCCGCAGCCTGCCGAACCTGCGCCGGTGCCCAGCCTGCCCAGGCCGCCTGCCGGCAAACTCGGGATCGTGGTCGATCTGCTGCGCCGGCCCGAGGGCGCGACCTTGGCGCAGATCAGCACGGCGACCGCCTGGCAGCCGCACTCGGTGCGCGGCGCCATGGCCGGGGCGCTGAAGAAGAAGCACGGCCTGAGCATCATCTCTGAGCCTGCCGAGGGCGGCCGGGTCTATTGAACCGCCCCGGGTTTGCCGGAGGCCATTTGGCTTAAGTTAGGCGGCCAGGGGCTGTTCGGCTAGCATGGCATAGTAGGCAGCTTCGGCTTCGGCTGGCGGGATATGGCCTATGGGCT